>JAEWYD010000160.1 GCA_023462275.1 Actinomycetes bacterium | reverse complement strand
TCTGCGCGCTGCGCCGGGCCGCCGCCCGCCGTCGGCCGCGGAACTCCTGCACCGGCCAGCCGACGGCGCGCGCGTGGCGGCGCAGCCGGGCGTCGGGGTTGATGGCCACCGGGTGGCCGACGCTGGACAGGATCGGCACGTCGTGCGCGGAGTCCCCGTACGCGTAGCTCGAGGCCAGGTCGATGCCGCGCTGCGCGGCGAGGGCCGCGACCGCCCGCGCCTTCGCGGCGCCGTGCAGCATGTCGCCGACGAGCCGGCCGGTGTAGTGCCCGGCCGTGTGCTCGGCGACGGTGCCGAGCGCGCCGGTCGCGCCCAGCCGGCGGCCGATGAGCTCGCCGATCTCGACCGGGCTCGCGGTGATGATCCACACCTCGTCGCCCGCCTCGATGTGCTCGTGCAGCAGGCGCTGGGTGCCCGGGAAGAGCCGCAGGGACAACACCTCGTCCCAGACCTCCTCGCCGATCGCCGTCATCTCGGCGACCGAGTGGCCCGCCACGATCGACAGGGCCCGCGATCGGACCTCCTCGATCTGCCGCAGGCTCTCGCCGAACGCGAGGTAGCGCGCCTGGTGGAACCCGAAGGTCAGCAGGTCCAGTGCGCTGAAGAACCCGCGGCGGCGCAGACCCACGGCCAGGTGGAAGGCGCTGGCCCCCCGGATGATGGTGTTGTCCAGATCGAAGAAGGCGGCGGTGCGCCCGGCCCCTGCGTCGCCGACGGGGGGAGTCGGCTCGGCCACTCGATCACTGTAGCCACCCCACCTAGGGTTGGCGTGTGGGCGAGCTGGCTGCAGGTGAACAGGGCACGGACCGGGCGACGGACCGGGTGGTCGTCTACGCGCGCGTCGGCTGCCACCTGTGCGAGGTGGCGCGGGACGTCGTCGCGCAGGTCGCGGCGGACGCCGGCGTCGCGTGGCGCGAGGTGGACGTCGACGCGGACCCCGAGCTCACGGCCCGGTACGGGGAGCTGGTCCCGGCCGTCACGGTCGACGGCGTGCTCGTGGACCACTGGCGCATCGACCCCGTGCGCCTGCGTCGGGCCCTCGGATGACGCCGCACCGCGTGCCGGCCTCGACCGTCGCCCGCCTCCCGGTCTACCTGCGCGCGCTGGAGGAGCTCGCCGCGCGGGGGGTGGCGCGGACGTCGTCGGCGGAGCTGGCCGCGATGGCCGGCGTCGGGTCGGCGCAGCTGCGCCGGGACCTGTCGCACCTCGGCTCGCACGGCGTCCGCGGCGTCGGCTACGACGTCGAGCACCTGCAGGCGCAGGTCGCGGCGACGCTCGGGCTGACGGGGGACCTGGCGGTCGTCATCGTGGGCGTCGGCAACCTGGGCCACGCGCTGGCCAACTACGTCGGCACCGAGAGCAGCTCGGGCTTCCGGGTGGCGGCGCTGGTCGACGCCGACCCGGGCGTGGTGGGGACCACTGTGGCCGGGCTCGTGGTCGCGCCGGATGCGGCGCTCGAGGAGGTCGTCCGGCGGGAGGGCGTGCGGCTCGCGGTGCTCGCGACGCCGGCCGACGTCGCGCAGGACGTGTGCGACCGGCTGGTCGCGGCCGGCGTGACCGGGATCCTGACGTTCGTGCCCCGGGTGCTGAGCGTCCCGGAGCACGTGGACCTGCGCACGGTCGACCTCGCGACGGAGCTGCAGATCCTGGCCTTCCACGCCCGCCGCACGTCGTGACGCGCGGCGGGCGTGGGGTCGGCCCGGGGGAGCCGGCTCTCAGGCCGCGGCGACGGCCTCGATGTCGAGGTTGATCGTGATCGCGTCGCCGACCAGGACGCCGCCGGTCTCGAGGGCGGCGTTCCAGGTCAGGCCGAAGTCCTTGCGGGAGATCTTGGTGGTGGCGGAGGCGCCGAGGCGGGCGGTGCCGAACGGGTCGGTGGCGGCGCCGTTGAACTCGGTGGTCAGCGTGACCGGCTGGGTGACGCCGTGCGCGGTGAGCTCGCCCTCGATGAGGAAGTCGTCGCCGTCGCGGCGGATGGCCGTCGAGCGGAACTCCCACGTCGGGTAGGTGTCGGTCTCGAAGAAGTCGGCGCTGCGCAGGTGGCCGTCACGGCGCTCGTCGTTGGTGCTGACGGAGGCGGGGTCGAGCGTGGCGGTCACGGAGCTGTCGGCGAGGGACTCGCCGATGACGATGCGGCCACCGGTGATGGCGATGGTGCCGCGCACCTTGGAGATGCCGGCGTGGCGGACGCTGAAGGCAGCGGCGCTGTGCGAGGTCTCGATCTCCCAGGTGCCGGGCGTGACGCCGGCGGGCAGGTCGGTGGTGGTGGCGTTGGTGGTCATGTCGGGCTCCCCGGTGGTGTGAGTCGGATCGGTCTGGTTTGTAGATCGATCAATGGTTGAAGCATCAACCATGTAGTTGACATTTGTACTACAGTGATGGCGACGGCGCAAGAGGGCCCGTCGACGACTCGGGAGGCGGGCACGATGACGGACACGGCGCTCGGGGAGACCCGGGCCGACGCGGGTGGACCGGCTGACGCGAGCGGGCCGGTTGACGCGAGCGCGTCGACCCCGGCGGGGGTCGTCCTGTCGGAGAGCTGCACGGGCACGGTCGCCGCGCCCGACGGCGTCCCCTGGCTCACCGCGGAGCAGCAGGCCGACTGGCGGGCGTACCTGCTCGGCGTCGCGCGGCTCGCCGACGCCCTGAACCGCCAGCTCGAGCGCGACGTCGACCTGTCGCTCAGCGAGTACGAGATCCTCGTGCGCCTGTCGGAGGCCGAGGGCCGCACGCTGCGGATGTCCGACCTCGCGACGTCGCTCATGCACTCGCGCAGCCGCCTCACGCACACGGTCGGGCGGCTCGAGGCGCGGGGCCTCGTCGTCCGCGCCGCCTGCCCCGACGACCGGCGCGGCGTGAACTGCTCGATGACGGATGCCGGCTACGCGCTGCTCGAGTCCGCCGCGCCCGGGCACGTGCTCGCGGTCCGCGAGAACCTCGTGGACCGGCTCACGCCCGAGGAGCTGCGCGCGCTCGGCCGTGCCATGACGAAGGTCGCGCCCGCCGTCTGATGACGGCGGGCCGACCGGGGCCCGCGGGGGTGCCCGGCGTCAGCCGGAGGCATCTGTCACGGCGTGCGCAGCGTCACGTACCGGGTGATCATGGTTCGTGACGAACCATCCGGCGGCGTGAGGGAGACTAGGACCATGGTCATGACCACGGTCCACCTCGTGCGCCACGGCGAGGTGCACAACCCGGGCGGCGTGCTGTACGGCCGCCTCGACGGCTACCACCTCTCCGAGCGCGGCCACGCCATGGCCCAGCGGCTCGCCGACTACTTCGCCGGCCGCGCGGGCGGGCCCCGCCGCGACGTCGTGCACGTGGTCGCCTCGCCGCTGCAGCGCGCACAGGAGACCGCGGGCCCCGTCGCCGCGGCCCTCGGCCTCGAGCTCGCGACGGACGCGCGCCTCATCGAGGCGGCGAACCACTTCGAGGGTCTGACGTTCGGGGTCGGCGACGGCTCGTTGCGCCGGCCCGCGCACTGGCGGTTCCTGTGGAACCCGTTCCGGCCGTCGTGGGGCGAGCCCTACCGCGAGCAGGTCGCGCGCATGCTCGCCGCCGTCGCCACCGCACGCGAGGCCGCCCGCGGGCACGAGGCGGTCGTCGTCAGCCACCAGCTGCCCATCTGGGTGACGCGCCGCGCCGTCGAGGGCAAGCGCCTGTGGCACGACCCGCGCAGCCGGGAGTGCTCGCTCGCGTCGGTGACCTCGCTGGTCTACGACGGCGACGACCTCACCCTCGCGTACGCCGAGCCGTGCGCGGACCTGCTGCCGGACGCCCGTCCGGTCCCGGGGGCCTGATGGCCGCTGCCCGTCGCACGCTCGCCACCCGCGCGGCCACCGTGGCCGTGGCGGGGCTGCTGCTGGCCGCGGTGGGCGCCTGCTCGCCGACGGTGACCGGCGGCTGGGGCGAGGACGGCGGGCAGACGGGCTACGTGTCCGGGGACCGCAGCGTCACCACGTGGGACGCGCCGGACCGGACCGGCCCGGTCGCGCTGGCCGGCACCGACTTCGCCGGGGAGCCGGTGGACCTTGCCGACTGGCGCGGCGACGTCGTCGTGCTCAACACCTGGTACGCCGGGTGCCCGCCCTGCCGCGCGGAGGCGCCGGACCTCGCCGCGATCGCGGCGGACTACGCCGACAAGGGCGTGCACGTGCTCGGCATCAACTCCACCGACGACGCCGGTGCGGCGCAGGCGTTCGAGCGCACCTTCGCGCTGCCCTACGCCTCCGTGCGCGACGGCGACGGCTCCGCCATCGCTGCGCTGCAGGGCGTGGTCCCGGTGCAGGCCGTCCCCACCACGGTGCTGCTCGACAAGGAGGGAAAGGTCGCCGCGCGCGTGCTCGGCGTGATCGACCCCTCCACGGTGCGGGCCCTGCTCGACGACCTCGTCGAGGAGGGGTGACGGGCGTGCTCGTGGCCGGCCTCGGGGAGACGGTGGCGGCGTCCGTCGCGGACGGCTCGATGCTCGTGGCGGCGCCGCTCGCGGTGCTCGCCGGGCTGGTGTCCTTCGCGTCGCCGTGCGTGCTGCCGCTCGTGCCGGGGTACCTGGGGTACCTGGGCGGCATGGTGGGTGGCGCGGTGGGCGGTGCGGTGGGTGCCGCGCCCGGGGGCGCGGGGAACCCCGCGACCGGTCCGGGCGCCGAGCGCGTCGGCCTCGCCGCGCCGGCACGTCCGAGCCGGGGCGCCACGCTGCTCGGCGTGGCGCTGTTCGTGGCCGGGTTCACGGTGGTGTTCGTGACCCTCGGGTTCGTGGCCGGGTCGGTCGGCGCGACCCTGGTGCGCTGGAGCGACGTCATCACGCGCGTGCTGGGCGTCGTCGTCGTGCTCATGGGGTTGGTCTTCGTGGGGCGGCTGCCGTTCGCGCAGCGGACGGCGAAGCCGCGGTTCGCCCCGCGCGCAGGCCTGTGGGGCGCGCCGGCGCTGGGTGTGGTGTTCGGCCTCGGCTGGACGCCGTGCATCGGGCCGACCCTCGTCGCCGTGTACTCGCTCGCGTACGGGCAGGGCTCCGCCGGACGGGGCGCGGCGCTCGCGGTGGCGTACTGCCTCGGGCTGGGGCTGCCGTTCCTCCTGCTCGCCCTCGGGTTCGAGCGCTCGACGGCCGCCTTCGGCTTCCTGCGGCGGCACCGCCTGGCGATCATGCGGGGCGGCGGCGTCGTGCTGGTGCTCATCGGCCTGGCCCTGGTCACAGGGCTGTGGGGCGAGCTGACCGGCGTCATGCAGGGCTGGATCGGCGGCTTCGAGACGGTGGTGTGATGCCTGACGACCGCATCGACGTGCTGGCGGCCGGCGCCGGGCCCGAGGCCGAGGCCGGCGACGGCTCGGGCGGGGGCTCCGGCGGGGGCCCGGCGGGTACCGGCCCCGGTGGTGGCGCGTCGGGCTCGCGCCCGGGTGGGCCGCAGCTCCCGCGGCTCGGTGTCGTCGGCGCACTGCGGTGGGCGTGGCGGCAGCTCACCAGCATGCGGGTCGCGCTCATGCTTCTCATGCTGCTGGCCGTGGTCGCCATCCCCGGCTCGATCCTGCCGCAGCGGCCCGTCGACCCGTCCGCAGTGGCCCAGTACCTGGCCGACAACCCCCGGTTCGGCCAGTGGCTGGACCGGCTCGGGATGTTCGACGTCTACGCGTCGGTATGGTTCTCCGCCGTCTACCTGCTGCTGTTCACCTCGCTGATCGGCTGCATCCTGCCGCGGCTGGCCGTGCACGTGCGGTCGCTGCGCGCGCAGCCGCCCCGCGCGCCGCGCCGGTTCGAGCGGTTCCCGGAGCACGCGGAGCTGTCGACGACGGCGTCGCCGGACGAGGTGCTGAGGGTCGCGACGACGGCGCTGCGCGGCTCCGTGCGCGCGCTGCCGCGGTTCCGGGTGGTGCGCGGGGAGGAGCCGAGCGGCGCCCGCACCCTCAGCGCCGAGCGCGGCTACCTGCGCGAGACCGGCAACATCCTGTTCCACCTGGCGCTCCTCGGCCTGCTCGTGGCCATCGCCCTCGGCCAGCTCTTCCACTACCGGGGGCAGGCGATCGTCGTCGAGGGCCGGGGCTTCGCGAACTCGGTGACCGACTACGACACCTTCGTGGGCGGGACGGGTTTCGATCCCTCGTCGCTCGTACCGTTCACGCTCCACCTCGACCGGTTCGAGGCGACCTTCCGCGAGGACGCCAAGCCCGAGACCTTCCAGGCCGACGTGACGGTGACGCAGCCGGACGGGCAGTCGCGCGAGGCCGCCATCCGCGTGAACCACCCGCTGAGCGTCGGTGGCGCCCACGTGTACCTGCAGGGCAACGGCTACGCGCCCGACGTCGAGGTGCGCGACGCCGCGGGGCAGGTCGCCTTCGCGGGCCCCGTCCCCTTCCTGCCGCAGGACCCGGTGTACACGTCGCGCGGCGTGGTGAAGGTGCCCGACGTGTCGACGGGCGACCAGATCGGTCTGGTGGGCTACCTCCTGCCCTCCGCCGTGATCACGCCCGCCGGCGCGGCGTCGGTGCACCCGGAGCCGCGGGACCCGGTGCTCGTACTCGCCGTCTGGCGCGGTGACCTGGGCCTGGACACCGGGGTGCCCCAGAACGTCTACCAGCTCGACACCGCCCGGATGACGCAGGTGATGGGCTCCGACGGCGCGCCCGCCACCGTGGTGGTGCGGCCCGGGCAGACCGTGGAATTGCCCGACGGCCTCGGCACGTTGACCTTCACGGGCCTGCCGCGGTTCGTCGCGCTGGACCTTCGGCACGACCCCGCGCTCGGCGCGATCCTCGGATTTGCGATCGCCGCGCTCGTGGGGCTGGTGGTGAGCCTGTTCACGCCCAGGAGGCGGGTCTGGGTGCGCGTGACGGAGCATGAGGGCGTGACGGCCGTCTCCCTGGCGGCCCTGGCACGCGGCGACGACGCCGGTCTGGCCGGGGAGCTCGAGCGAGTGGTCGGTGCGGTGCGGGCGCTGGACGCCACGGGGTCGGACGACCTCGGGCAGGTCGACGGAGAGGACGGCGATGAGCCTCGGTGAGCTGAGCACGCTGCTGGCGTGGGGCGCCACGACGGCGTACGCGATCGCCTTCGTGGCGTTCGCCATGGACCTGGCGCGTCTGGCGGACGTCCGCGGCGTCGCGGCCCGGGAGGGCGCCGACGCGCGGACGGACGTCGCCGTGCCGGCGGGTTCCGTGCGGGCGGGTTCCGTGCGGGCCGGTGCCGTGCCCGCGCGTGCGCAGGTGCGGGCGGGTGCGGGCGCACCGGTCGCCGCAGGGCGACAGCGGTCGTCGGCGGGATCGTCCCGTGACGAGGCGTCGTCGGCCGTGCCGCGCATGGACGCGGGGCCGCGCCGCGCCGTCGGCATCGCGATGGCGACGGCCACGCTGGGGCTCCTCTTCCAGGCGGTCTCGCTGGTGCTGCGGGCCCTCGCCTCCGGCCGGGTGCCGTGGGCCAACATGTACGAGTTCTCCCTCGTGGGCTCGTTCGTGGCGGTCGCGACGTTCCTCGCGCTCACGCGCCGTCGGGACGTGCGGTTCCTGGGGACGATCGTCGTCGGCCTCGCCGTCGTGGCGCTCGGCCTCGGCCTGACCGTGTTCTACGTGCCGGCCGACGCGGTCGAACCGGCGCTGCAGAGCTACTGGCTCGTCATCCACGTGTCGATCGCCACGATCGCCACCGGCCTGTTCACCGTGTCCTTCGCCGCCTCGGCGCTCCAGCTGCTCAAGGACTCCCGTGCGCGGCAGCGCGACGGGTTGGTGGAGCGGCCGCGGCTACGGCTCACGGGCCCGCGGTGGCGGATGCTCGATGCCCTGCCCACGCCGCGCGAGCTCGAGGCGCTCAGCTTCCGGATCACCGCCGTCGGCTTCGTGCTGTGGACCTTCACGGTGATGGCCGGCGCGATCTGGGCGGAGCACGCCTGGGGCCGGTACTGGGGGTGGGACCCCAAGGAGGTCTGGAGCTTCGTCGTCTGGGTGGTCTACGCGGCCTACCTCCACGCGCGGACGACGGTCGGTTGGTCGGGTCGTCGCGCGGCGTGGTTCGTGCTGGTCGGCTACGCGACGGTGCTCTTCAACTTCACGGGCGTGAACCTGTTCTTCCAGGGGCTGCACAGCTACTCCGGGCTCTGAGCCGACGCCTCCGGGTCGGGTGACGCCGGTCGAGGTCGTGACCCTCCCTCGGCCGGTGTGAGGCGTCGCGCAGCGGCCTCGCGGCACGGCTGTGGCTGGTGCTCACGGTCGTGGCGCCTGCGCGCGCCCGCGCACCCTCGGCGCGCCTCCGCGGCGCCAGCGGACGGCCGTGCCGGCGGGCTCTGCCCGCGAGCGGACCTGGGTGCGGCTCGTCCTGTGGACGACTGCCGTGCGGCGCCGCCGTGCGCTGAGGTTGAGGCGTTCCGAGCTGCATCCTTCGATCTTCCCTTCGGCCATGCGACGATGCTATCGTACATCTGTACGAACAACTACGACGGGCGGTGAAGACGTGGCGGTGGAGAGCGTGGCGTCCCCTCCTGGTGCTGCCACCCCCGGGACTGGTCTCGCGCCGGGTCTCGCCGCGTGGCTGGACGAGCTGGCCGGCGTCGCGGCGCGAGCGGCGGAGCTCGACCTGTCACGAATCGACGGCCCCGCAGCGGCGTCGGTGCACGACGCCCTCCGTCGCGCAGTGGACCAACTGGGCGCGTTGCGCGCCCGGCTCACGGCGCGCATCCGGGAGGACGGTCGCTGGGCCGTGGGCGGGTCGGCGCGCACGCTGCCCGAGTGGATGGCGGGCAGGGGCGGGATGTCCGTCGGCACGGCCCGCCGCGAGGTGGCGCTCGGCCAGCTCCTCGACGTCGAGGCCCCGGCGGTGGCGAGCGCGGTCGCCGAGGGCGACATCAGCCTCGCGCACGCCGAGGTGATCAGCCGTCGGGCGGCCACGTCGGATGCGCGCAGGGCCGCGCTCGCGTCCGACCGGGACGACCGCAACCAGGCGTATCTCGTCGAGGCCGCCAGGCGGATGACGGTGGACCAGTTCGACCGCTTCACCCGCCGGTGGGCGGCGGCCGTGGACACCGCGTCGCACGAGGCGGAGGAGGTTGCCGTCGAGGCGCGCGAGTACCTCACGCTGACGCCGCGGTCCGGAGGACTTGACCTGCGCGGCTTCCTCGCGCCGGAGAACGCGGAGGCGCTCAGGACGGCGCTGCGGGCGGTCGCCGGCGTCCCGGCCGCCGACGACCCGCGCACGCCCGAGCGGCGACGCGCCGAGGCGCTCGGCAGCCTGGCCAGGATCGTGCTCGACCAGGGGCTCGCCGGCGCCGGCAGGGCGCTCGTGCGCCCGCACCTCCTCGTGCACGTCCCGTTCGAGACCTACGCCGCTCTGGCCGCGGACCGCCCCCACGACGACGCCGGACGGGCCGTTCCCGGGACCCCCGCCGTCGCCGCTCTCACCGCAGCCGACGGCACGCTCGGCGCTCCGGCGGAGCTGGACGACGGCACGCCCCTCACCCTGTCCTCGCTGGCGCGGCTCGCGTGCGACGCGCAGCTCACGCGCGTGGTGATGGACCCGCAGGGCCAACCGCTCGACGTCGGACGCGCCCAGCGGACCTACACGGGTGCCCAGCGATGGGCCGTCGTGGCCCGGGACAAGCGGTGCCGGTACCCCGGGTGCGACGCCGCGCCCGTGCTCTGCGAGGTGCACCACATCCGGTGGTGGAGCCGGGGTGGGGAGACGTCGGTGAGCAACGGGATCCTCCTCTGCCGTTATCACCATCACGAGGTCCACCGGAAGGCGGTCCTCATCACTGCGGCGTTCGGCAGGTTCCGGTTCACAAAAGCCGACGGGACGCCGATCGGTCGCGGGGATGGCGGCGGACGTGCCGAGCCGGAGCGCGCGGTCGGCGGCCCGACGCGAGAGGCGGACCGTTCCGCACGCGGGACGCCAGAGGGATTCGCGGGCGAGGCGCCAGAGGGACTCGGGCGAGGGGTGCCAGTGGGCTCTGCGCGAGGGGCCCCGCGATGCCGCGACGCACCAGGGCCCGACGGGTTGTTCGAGTGGAGCGGTGCCGCGTGACCGGGCGGTGCCTCGCCAGGTGTCAGCTCTTCGGCGCGCCACCTGGGGACGGCTCGTCCGGGGCGTCGTCGCCGCGCTCGGTGCGCCGCCACTGGCGCTCCAGCTCGCGCAGGAACTCGGGGTCGTCGTCGGGGGCGACCGGGCCGGAGGGGCGAGGCGGTCGGGGCGGGTGCGCGGGACCGCCCGGGACGCCGCGCGGGCGGTTCTGCCCGCCCCCGCCCTGGGAAGAAGCCTCCGCGCGACGGACGGTCGAGGTGAAGATCCAGACGATCGGTCCGAGGACGGGAAGAACGATGATGACCAGCGCCCACAGCACCGGCGGAAGGCCCGAGCGCTCGTGCTCCTCGGAGCGGTAGAGGTCGAACAGCGCGTAGATGGCGAGCGCGACCGGTACCACGTAGACGAGCAGCCTCATGCCTCCACGATAGGCCGGGCCTACGCTGGCGGCGTGCCGGTGATCACCTACTCGCTCCTGCGGCTGGCGCTGTTCGCCGCCGCGCTGCTCGTCCTGTGGCTGGTCGGCATGGGGGGCTGGCTGCTCGTCCTCGTGGCCGTCGTGGTCGCGTTCGCGCTGTCCTACGTGCTGCTCGGTCGGCAGCGCGACGCGGCGGCACGGTGGCTGGCGGACCGGCAGTCGGGTGCGCGGCCCGGCCTCCAGCGGCTCGTGACGGAGGACGCCGACGTCGAGGACGCCGCTGACGAGGCGGCACGTCGGGCCTCCGGTGAGGGCGGGCAGCAGACGGGCGACGGCGGGCACGAGACCGGTGACGGCGGGCACGAGACCGGTGACGGCGGGCACGAGGCCGGTGACGGCGGGCAGGAGACCGGCGACGGCGGGCGGCAGGCCGGGGAGCGACCCGCGTCGGAGCCCGGACGAGGCTGACCGGGCCGGCCATTGCTCGCTAGAGCGCCAGGCCGATCCCCAGCAGGATCCCGTAGGCGAGCTCCAGCAGGCCCGTGCCGGCGAGCACGGGGCGCAGCAGGACGCCGCGCGCGCCGGCGATCACGGTCACCGACAGGATGCCGACCGGCACGGCCAGCACCAGCACCAGGAGCGCACCCAGGGACGCCGGCGCGCACGCCAGCCCGGCGACGATCGCGAGGCTCAGCTCGGCGGCGTAGACGCGTCGCGCACGGCGCTCGCCGAGCCGCACGGCCAGCGTCCGCTTGCCGGCGAGCGCGTCGCCGGGCACGTCGCGGATGTTGTTGACCATGAGCAGCGCGCACGCCAGCAGGCCGATCCCCACCGCCCCCAGCACCGCCGGCCACGTGACGCGGCCGAACTGCGTGTAGGTGGTCCCCAGAACGGCGACGAGGCCGAAGAAGAGGAAGACGCCGACGTCGCCGAGCCCCAGGTACCCGTAGGGCCTCCGGCCACCGGTGTAGAACCACGCCGCGGCGATCGCGGCGGCGCCGACGACGAGCAGCCACCACTCGCCGCTCAGCGCCACCAGCGCGAGCCCGAGGAGCGCGCCCACGCCGAACGCGGCGAACGCCGCCCCCCGCACCTGCTCCGGGCGCGCCGCCCCCGACGCCGTCAGGCGCAGCGGGCCGACGCGGTTCACGTCCGTCCCGCGTACCCCGTCGGAGTAGTCGTTGGCGAAGTTCACGCCGACCTGCAGCGCGAGCGCCACCC
>JAEWYD010000159.1 GCA_023462275.1 Actinomycetes bacterium | reverse complement strand
GGCCGGCGGCGTGGCGCCGGGCGGCGCGGCCGAGCACCGCGGCCGACGCGGCGCGGTCCACGTCGGATGCCCCCGCGCCCGGTGGGTGCCCCCGAGTCCCCATGCCTCATCCTCGGCCCGCGAGGGGCTCATCTTGAGGCGTTTGGGTGCATGAGTCCGGCCCGTCCGTGATCGGGTCACGCCTGCGGCGAACACGGGCAGTTGAGGGCACCCCCCGCGGTTAGCCTTGCAAGACGCCGTCCCCTAGGAGCGCTGATGTTCGAACGGTTCACCGACCGGGCCCGCCGGGTGGTCGTCCTCGCCCAGGAAGAGGCGCGGATGCTCAACCACAACTACATCGGGACCGAGCACATCCTGCTCGGCCTCATCCACGAGGGTGAGGGTGTCGCGGCGAAGGCTCTCGAGTCGCTGGGCATCTCCCTCGACGCCGTGCGCCAGCAGGTGCAGGAGATCATCGGCGAGGGCCAGCAGGCGCCGTCGGGCCACATCCCCTTCACCCCGCGTGCGAAGAAGGTCCTCGAGCTGTCGCTGCGCGAGGCGCTGCAGCTCGGCCACAACTACATCGGCACCGAGCACATCCTCCTCGGCCTCATCCGCGAGGGTGAGGGTGTCGCGGCGCAGGTCCTGGGCAAGCTCGGGGCCGACCTGAACCGCGTGCGCCAGCAGGTGATCCAGCTCCTCTCCGGCTACCAGGGCAAGGAGCCCGTCTCCGCGGGCGGCCCGGCCGAGGGCCAGCCGTCGGGCTCCGCCGTCCTCGACCAGTTCGGCCGCAACCTCACGCAGGCCGCGCGCGAGGGCAAGCTCGACCCGGTGATCGGGCGCGAGAAGGAGATCGAGCGGGTCATGCAGGTGCTGTCCCGCCGCACCAAGAACAACCCTGTCCTCATCGGCGAGCCCGGCGTCGGCAAGACCGCCGTCGTCGAGGGCCTCGCGCAGGACATCGTGCGCGGCGACGTGCCCGAGACGCTCAAGGACAAGCAGCTCTACACGCTGGACCTGGGCGCCCTGGTGGCCGGTTCCCGCTACCGCGGTGACTTCGAGGAGCGCCTGAAGAAGGTCCTCAAGGAGATCCGCACGCGCGGCGACATCATCCTGTTCATCGACGAGATCCACACGCTCGTCGGGGCGGGCGCCGCCGAGGGCGCGATCGACGCCGCCAGCATCCTCAAGCCGATGCTGGCCCGCGGCGAGCTGCAGACCATCGGCGCGACGACGCTCGAGGAGTACCGCAAGTACGTCGAGAAGGACGCCGCGCTCGAGCGCCGGTTCCAGCCCATCCAGGTGGCCGAGCCGACGCTGCAGCACACCATCGACATCCTCAAGGGCCTGCGCGACCGGTACGAGGCGCACCACCGCGTCTCGATCACCGACGCCGCGCTGGTCGCCGCCGCCACGCTCGCGGACCGGTACGTCAACGACCGGTTCCTCCCGGACAAGGCGATCGACCTGATCGACGAGGCCGGCGCGCGCCTGCGCATCCGCCGCATGACCGCCCCGCCGGAGCTGCGCGACCTGGACGAGAAGATCGCCCAGGCCCGCCGCGACAAGGAGTCGGCCATCGACGAGCAGGACTTCGAGAAGGCCGCGCGCCTGCGCGACACCGAGAAGCAGCTCACGCAGCAGCGGATCGAGAAGGAGAAGGCCTGGAAGTCGGGCGACCTCGACTCGGTCGCCGAGGTCGACGAGGAGCTGATCGCCGAGGTCCTGGCGCTGTCCACCGGCATCCCGGTGTTCAAGCTGACCGAGGAGGAGTCCAGCCGCCTGCTCCGCATGGAGGAGGAGCTGCACAAGCGCGTCGTCGGGCAGGCCCAGGCGGTCAAGGCGCTCTCGCAGGCCATCCGCCGCACCCGTGCCGGCCTCAAGGACCCGAAGCGTCCGGGCGGCTCGTTCATCTTCGCCGGCCCCACCGGCGTCGGGAAGACGGAGCTGGCCAAGGCGCTCGCGGAGTTCCTGTTCGGCGACGAGGACGCGCTCATCCAGCTCGACATGAGCGAGTTCTCCGAGAAGCACACGGTGTCGCGGCTGTTCGGTTCGCCCCCCGGCTACGTCGGCTACGACGAGGGCGGCCAGCTGACCGAGAAGGTGCGCCGCAAGCCGTTCTCGGTGGTCCTCTTCGACGAGGTCGAGAAGGCCCACGCGGACATCTTCAACTCGCTGCTGCAGATCCTGGAGGACGGTCGCCTGACCGACGCCCAGGGCCGGGTGGTCGACTTCAAGAACACCGTGATCATCATGACCACGAACCTCGGCACGCGGGACATCGCCAAGGGCCTGCAGACCGGCTTCCAGGCCGGCGGCGACCTGTCGACGTCCTACGAGCGGATGAAGGCGAAGGTCGGCGACGAGCTCAAGCAGCAGTTCCGGCCCGAGTTCCTCAACCGCGTCGACGACGTGATCGTGTTCCCGCAGCTGTCGCAGGACGAGATCATCCAGATCGTCGACCTGATGATCGCCCGGGTCACGGACCGGCTGAAGGCCAAGGACATGAGCCTGGAGCTCACGCCGGCCGCCAAGCAGCTGCTCGCCGAGAAGGGCTACGACCCGGTGCTCGGCGCCCGGCCGCTGCGCCGCGCGATCCAGCGGGAGATCGAGGACGCGCTGTCCGAGAAGATCCTGTTCGGCGAGCTCCGCGCGGGTCAGACCGTGGTCGTGGACGCCCAGGGCGAGGGTCTCCTCGGAGAGTTCACGTTCGCGGCGCGGGGCGGTGACGCGGGTTCGGTCGCGGACGCCCCGGAGCCGGTCGCGGTCTCCGCGATGCCGCCGCTGACGACGACGGACGAGGGCGGCACGGCGTCCTGACGGACGGCTGACAGGGCACGACGACGGGGCCCGGACCACGCGAGTGGTCCGGGCCCCGTCGCGTTCGCGGTCCCGAGGGCGCGCGGTCCCGAGGGCGCGCGGTTCCCGGGGGCCCTGCGTCCCGGCGGCCCGGCACGTCCGGGGCCGTTGGTCGCCCGACGCCGTCGGCGGGCGGTGGCACAGTGGCCCCATGCCCGGTCAGCGACGACTTCCCCGCGCCACGCCCGCAGAGCAGGGAGTGTCCGCCCGCGGCGTGCTCGCCTTCCTCGACTCGATCGAGGACGGCGGCCCGGAGCTGCACAGCCTGATGGTCCTGCGCCGGGGCGCCGTCGTCGCCGAGGGCTGGTGGGCGCCGTACCGCCGTGAGCTGCCGCACGAGCTGTTCTCCCTCTCCAAGAGCGTGACGTCGACCGCCGTCGGCTTCGCCCAGGCCGAGGGTCTGCTGACCGTCGACGACCTCGTGCTGGACCACCTGGGCGACCTCGCCCCGGCGCGGCCCGACGCGCGGCTGGCGCGCATGCGGCTGCGGCACCTGCTCACCATGACCACCGGCCACCTGACCGAACCGGACCAGCGCGTCTTCGGGTCGCGGGAGTGGGCGAGGGAGTTCCTCGCCCTGCCGATGGAGGCGGAGCCCGGCGCCGCGTTCCTCTACAACACGCCGGCCACGTACGTGCTGTCGTTCATCGTCCAGCGCCGCACCGGGCAGCGGCTGCTCGACTACCTCCGGCCGCGGCTCCTCGAGCCGCTGGGCGTCGAGGGTGCGACCTGGGAGCAGTCGCCGGAAGGCGTGGACACGGGCGGCTACGGACTGTCGCTCACCACCGAGGACATCGCGTGCCTCGGGGAGCTGTACCGACGGGACGGCGTCTGGCAGGGACGGCGCGTGCTCCCGGAGGGCTGGGCCGCCGCCGCGACGGCCCGGCACACCGACTCCCACATCACCGACCCCGACTGGGCGCAGGGCTACGGCTACCAGTTCTGGCAGTGCCAGCCGCCGGGCGTCTACCGCGGCGACGGCGCGTTCGGCCAGTTCTGCATTGTCATGCCCGACCAGAAGGCCGTGGTCGCGACGACGTCGGGCACGCCGGACATGCAGGGCGTGCTCGACCGGGTCTGGACGCACCTCGTGCCGGCGCTCGGTGGCGAGGGCATGCCGGACGCCGGCGCCGACGCCGAGCTGGCGGCGCGCCTCGCGGAGCTCCGGTTGCCGGTGCCGACGGGCGGCGCGGTGC
>JAEWYD010000158.1 GCA_023462275.1 Actinomycetes bacterium | reverse complement strand
ACCCAGGACCCGCGCCAGACGCCCCCCGCAGGCCCGCCGACGACCGCGGGCGGCCTCGCCAAGGACCTCGGCCGCGAGCTCGGTGACGGTCTGGTCGAGATCGCCACGTGGGTGCTCGCGGTGCTCGTGCTCGTCGTGCTGCCGGGATGGCTCGGGTCGCTCGTGGGCGGCGGCGTCGGCATGCTGGTCGGCGCGGCGCTCGGGGCCGTCGTGCTCGGCGTGCTGTGGGTCGTGCTGCTCGTCCGCGGCGCGAAGCTCGCCGCGGCGCTCTGGCGGCGGACGCCCCCGGCCTGAGCGGTGCCCCCGGTGGCCAGCCGGTGACTGGGGCGCGCGTCAGTCCTGGAACGGTGCCTCGGGCAGCAGGTCGTCGATCTTCTTCAGGCCGTCGGCGACGGGCGTGAGCCGGTCCGCCCACGGCCGCACGACGTCGACGGCCGGCCCGATGACGTCGTCGAGGCCGTCGCGCAGCGGCGTCTGCAGCCCGTCCTGACCTGAGAGCTGGTCGTCGATCTCGTCAGCCACGATGTCGCGCACGCCCTCGACCAGCTTCTCGCCGGTGCTCCCGACCACGTTGCCGTCCAGGCCCGTCACCGTGCTCACGATGGGCTTGAGGATCATGCCCTTGACCAGCAGCTTCTTGATGAGGAAGCCCTCACGGCTGAAGGTTGACATCGCCTTGACGGCCTTGAGGAACTCCGCGAGCTTGGTGAGCAGCTGCGCGACCTTGGCCAGGATGGCCGCGATGCGGGAGCCGGCGACGGCGGCCTCCGCCGCGGCCGCCGCCGAGCCGGCCAGGGCGGCCGCGCCCCAGGTCACGAAGGACAGGGCGAGCGAGACCGCGAGGGTCAGGAGCGCCCACTCGATGAGCTCCTGGATGATCGCGGCGACCATGTCCTCCGCGGTCTTGACCTCCATGGCGGCGTCGTCCAGGAACTCGGCCGTCTCGGCGCAGCCCTTGGCGAGCTCCTCGACCTGGGCCAGGAGCTCCGCCATCGTGCCCTGGAAGGCGTCGCTCGCCTCGCCCGTCCACGACGAGGCCAGCGGCGCGATGACGTCCCGGTGGTGCTGCTCCAGCCGGCGTACGGTCGCGGCGAGGTCGCGCCAGCGCTGCGCGGTGGTCTTCACCGCCTCGGAGTCGCCGGTGACGCTGTCGAGCATGTCGGCCAGCGGCGACACGACGGGCCGCATGATGGTGTCCATCAGGCCGTCCAGCGGCGACATCCACGCGTTGATCTTGTCCCAGACGGAGACGGCGGTGGTCGCGGACATCAGCGACCCCCCAGCCGGGTGAGGTCGTCGGCCGCCTTGCGGTCGGTGCCCTCGTAGGTCTCGACGGTCGCGACGAGGCCGTCCCCGATGTTCGTGTAGATCTCCTCGAGCGTGGTGAGCGCCGCACCCAGTCCGTCGTAGCGGGCGCGGAATGCCGCGAGGATCTCGTCCGACTGCGGGAGCTTCCCGAGGCTCTGGTCGGGCAGGTTCAGCGCGGCGCGGCCGTTCTCGAGGGTCCGGTACTCCCCGGCGATCGACGTGTGCTCGCGCGCCGCCTTCCGCAGGGCGTCGTAGCCGACCTCGTACCCGCCGGCGCTCACTCCTGCTCCCCGCGGCGCCGGGCCAGCTCGGCGTCGAGCGCGTCCTGCGTCGTCTGCGGGACCCGGCCCGCGATCATGTCGCGCACGGCGTCGCCGCCGGGCATCCCGGCGGTCAGGGCGGCGACTGACGTGGTCACGTCCTGCTGGGCGCGGCCAGCGGCCTCCAGCACGGCCGCGCGGAGCTGGCCGCGGTCGAGGCGCTCGGCGTGGTCGGCGAAGTCGATGTCCAGGAGCGTGCCCGACGGGCCGACCGTGACCGTGACGGCGCGGTCCGTGCTCCGGCCCGTCCCCCGTGCGGTACGCAGGCGGTCCTGCAGCTCCGCGGCGGCCTCGAGCCGCTGCCTGGCCTCCTCCTGGAGGCGCTCCACCCACTGCGCCGTGCTGCTCATCCCCACACCCCCGTGTCGCGTCGAACGGGGGTAACCGTAGGGCAAAGCGGACAGCGGCGGGGCTGGCGCGCGCGGGACGGCAGACCTCCTCCGGGGTCCGGGCGCCCGCTCCGGGTGCGGGCCGCGCCCCCGCGGTCGAGGGTGGAGGGGCCCACCGGACCGACGTCGGGAGAGCCGTGCCCACCCTGCCCCGCGCCTCGGTGACCGACACGCTGCGCGTGCTCGGCACCGTCGTCGTCCCGCTGCTCGCACGCGGGGTGATCATCCGCCGCCCCGCCGTGGTCCGCGCGCTCGAGGCGGCGGACGCGGACACCCGCGCCGTCCGGCTGCTCCTGCGCCTGCGCGAGCGGTACGGGCGCGGCCCCCTGCGGCTGCGGGTGCCGGGCCGGCACACGGTCCTCGTGCTCGACGACCGCCATGTCGTCGACGTGCTCGAGCAGACGCCGGAGCCGTTCTCGCCGGCCACACGCGAGAAGCGGGCCGCGCTCGGGCCGTTCGAGCCGCACGGGGTGCTCGTGTCCGCGCCGCACGAGCGGCCCGCACGGCGGCGCTTCGTCGAGGACGTGCTCGACTCCGACCGGCCGGTGCACCGCAACGCCGAGGCGATGACCAGGCTCATCGCCACCGAGCTCGCCGCACCGGCGTCGGCGGACCCGCTCACCTGGCCCGTCTTCGCGCGCGCGTGGTGGCGGATGGTGCGGGGCGTCGTGCTCGGGGCGGGCGCCGTCGACGACGAGGCGCTCACGGACGACCTCGCGCGCCTGCGCGCCAGCGGCAACTGGTCCTTGGCCGCGCGCGACCACGCGGCGCTGCGCGAGCGGTTCCTGGGGCGCCTGGCCGAGCAC
>JAEWYD010000157.1 GCA_023462275.1 Actinomycetes bacterium | reverse complement strand
GGACGGGGTGCCGGTGCCGCGCGGGCCCGCCGCCACCGGGGCCGCCGCCACCGCGACCGCCACGGCCCTGCGCCTGTGGGCGTGGCGCAACCGCGTGCGCGAGCTGCTGAGCCTGCCTCCGCTCCCGCCGCCCACCGGTACCCCCGTGCCGCCGTGGCCCCGGGTGACGATCGCGCTCGACGGTGCAATGCCCGGTGTCCTGCTGCGGATCGTGCCGGGCGTCGTCGTCCTGGCGCTCGCCCTGCTCGCCGGGTGCGTGGGCTACGGCTGGTGGGTGGTCGCGGCCGCCGTCGTCGGGGTGACGGTGTGGCCGTCCGGGCCGGCCGCCGGCCTCTACGTGGGGATGGTCGGCATCTGGGTGCTCGCGCGCGGCGACCTGCTCGCCGTCGACGCCGCCCGCACGGTGCCCGGCGTCTGGCGCATGTCCGGGCTCATGCTGGCCGTGCACGTGCTGCTCGTCTCGACGGCCCTGGCGGGGCACGTCGCCTGGCGCTCCCTCGTCGAGCGCGGCGTGCTGCTGCGCCTGGCGGCCGGCGTCGTCGGCGCGCAGGCCGTGGCGCAGAGCCTGCTGCTGCTGGTCGCGTGGCTGCGGGCGTGGCAGCCCGGCGGGCACGAGTGGCTGCGCGGGGTCGCCGTGGTCGCCGTCGTGGTCGTCGCCGTGCTCGCGATCCCGCGCGAGTGGGTGCTCCGGCGCCCGCGCCCGCCCCAGGACTGAGCGGGGCGGCCCGGGCTCACCGCTCCTTGAAGTACTGGAACAGCCGCTTCTCGCTCGTCGTCGCCGCCATCAGCACCCCGCCGAGGACCGTCGCGAGGCTCCCCGTGGCGACGGCCCGCAGCCCGGCGGACCAGGCCGGCCAGAGCGGATCGGGGTTCCCGTGCGCAGCGAGCACGTGGGTCACGGCGGTCAGGGGCAGCGCCGAGGCGAGCGCGACGGCGAGGAGCTCGAGGCCGATCTGGGCGACCAGCGCATCCTTCGGGACCTGCGCATGCAGGGCCCCGGCGAGCTCGAGTCGCCTCGTCCGGACGCTCCCCGCCCCGAGCGCCAGCCCGAGGAGCGCGGTGACGACCGGTGCCTGCGCCGTGGCCCGACCCGTGAACATGCGGGGGCCGTCGAACACCGCCCCGAGCCGGGTGTTGAGCTGGGCCACGGTCGCGGCGGACTGCTCGGCGGGATCACCGACGAACGTGCCGCGGACGAGCGCCACGACCGCCTCGGAGTGCGGCCACACCAGCACCCAGCAGGAGTCGAAGACGCCGGTCGGGGGCACCGGGGTGAGCAGTGCGTACGCCAGCGAACGGTCGGAGGCGTCGTCAGGGTAGGGGAACTCGGCCGTCACCTCGACGGCACCGAGCGACGTCGGCAGCGTCGTCCCGGGCACGGCCCCGAGCGTCGCCGCGGCACTCTGGGAGAGCCACCCGCCGACGCGCGGTCGTGCGCTCGACTCGAGGACTCCGAGGAGCCCCGGTGTCGCCTCCACGGTGCCGATCCCTGCGTCGGGTGCCGACAGGAAGACGGCCGGCGCCGCGGCTGGGCGGGCCGCCCCGGCGGCCACGACACCGGGAACGGAGCGAAGTGCGTCGCAGCGCTGGCCGCTGACGCCGGCCGGCGCCGTGAACACCTGGATCGCGGCACCCGACTGGCGGAAGTCCGCGGCGGACGCCGACAGACCCACGATGGTCCGGACGTCCATCCCAGCGGCCCCGCCGATCAGGACGAGGACGCCGAGGACCAGCAGCAGTGCCCGGGAGGTCCCGCTGGCCAGGTTCCGCGCGGCCTCCGAGCACACGGAGGAGGCGAGCATGCGGCGGGCGTCCTGCCGGCGGCTCACGACGCCGCCTGCGCGGCGGTGATGTCGAGCACCGCGGCACAGGCGTCCCGGGTGTTCGGGTCGTGGGTCGCGACGAGAACGATCGCTCCCGACTGGGAGACCCCCGCGAGCACGGCGTTCACCGTCCTGGCCGTGGCCAGGTCGAGCTGGGCGGTGGGCTCGTCCACCAGCAGCAGGTCGGGTCGGGTGGCGACGGCGCGGGCGAGCATGAGGCGCTGCGCCTCGCCCCCCGAGAGCTGCCGGAACTGCCGGGCGGTCAGTGCCTCGAGCCCGAACAGGGCCATCGTCTCGTGCGCCCGCACCTCCGCCTCGGCTCGCGTCAGGCCCTGGGCGAGCAAGGGCAGCACGACGTGGTCGAGCGCTGTCCGCCTCGCCACCCCGTACGGGTTCTGGAACACCCAGCAGACCGTTGCGACGCCGTCGCGGACGACCGAACCCGCCGTCGGCCGCTGCCACCCGGCGACGATGGCCAGGAGCGTCGACTTGCCGGACCCCGAAGGGCCGACGACCGCCGTCGGGCAGTGCGGGGCGATCTCGAAGCTGAGGCCCTCGAACAGGGGCCCGGTACCGGGGAAGGCGTGCCCGAGTCCGTCCGCTCTCAGGAGCATCGTCCGGCTGCCCCGGTCCGGTCGGCGGGAACCGCCAGGTCGACCGACGTCGGCGTCGCACCGTCGTCGACCGTGACGTAGGTCGCGCCGAGCCGGGACGCCACGATCGCGACGGGCACCGCCTTGCCCCCGGACGAGAGGCAGCCGGTGGAGCCCGAGACGGCGTAGAGCGCGCCGGGCGGCACCACCGCTGCGCGCAGCGGCGTCGTGAGGGCACTGGTCAAGGTGACCTGGGGCGTCGATCCCTCGGGCGCCTGCGCCACGGCCGCCGCGTACTGGGGAGACGCCGCCACGGCGGCCAGGAACGCCGGGTCCGAGACCACGCCGGTCTCGTCGAGGCCGGCGCTCGACCCGTCGAAGGAGACGCTCCGCGCCCCCGGTGCCAGCCCGTCCACAGTCTGCGACGCGCGCAGGGCCACGAGGCCGCCGCCGGCCGTCGCGAACTCGTCCCCGGGCTCGACCGTGTCGGCGAGCGCGCGGGGGCACTGCGTCGTCACGACCGCACGCTGCGGCAGCCACAGGATCGCCGCACGGCTCAACGAGCCGTCAGGGCCCGCGTAGCCGCGCGCGGTGAAGAACGCCTGCAGCGCGGCGGTGCTCGCGGCGTCCATGACACCGCTGCTGCCCGGCGCGTAGCCGAGCAGCGCGAGCTCGCTCTGGACCGCTGCGACGTCGGGTCCGCTGTCGCCTGGGTGGATGTCGCGCCACAGCGGGTAGTCCGTGTGCAGAGCCGCGACCGGGGCGGAGTCGATCGAGACCGGCACGTCCCCCGAGGCCAGGGATCCCCCGACCACGCACGCGACGCTCGTCACCGTCCCCGACCGCCCGAACGTGATCGCACTCCGCGGGCCCGGCACCGCGTCGAACGGGAGTCGGCGCGCGTCGTCGAACGACTCGTACGTCACCGGTGCCGTCAGGGCCATCGTCGCCGGGGCGAGGGACGACGGGGTCGGCTGCGGCGCCAGGAGAGAGCCGACGAGGGCTCCGGCGCCGAGCAGGACGAGCGCGGCGAGGCCGACGGCGGTGGGCGAGCGGCGGCCGCCCACGCCGCCCGAGGGCCCCTCGTCGGTCGACGTGGTCACCGCGCGGCCCTACTCAAGCAGACCCTGCGGATCCGAGCTGCAGGACGTGAGGGCCTCCTGGAGCTCGACGGGGAGGTTCTCGAAGTCGGCGAACCGGCTGGCGTCGTCCTGCTCGTACTGCTCGACGGTGTACCCCTGGGGGACCACCCCCCGACCCACCAGGCAGTCGACCATGAGCGATGCCCAGGCGACGTTCTCCGGGTTCACCCGCATGATGCTGGCCAAGGCGTTGATCACGTCCTCGCCGGACGAGCCGGAGCACTCCGAGACGATGCTGTGGGTGTCGGCGCCGCCGGGTGCGACGGAGGTCGAGAGGCTGCCGTCCGGCTGGAAGCCGTGGAACGTGATGCCCTGGTCGTCCAGGCACGACGCGAACCTGCTCGTCATCTCGGCGAACTCGGCATCCGTGATCTGCCCGTCAGCCAGGACGTCGCGGGCGAAGTCCGACGAGGCGCGCGTGTACAGGTCGGCGAACTCGCTCGCGTACGGACCCGAGAACTCCGGGACCGTGCCGGTGAAGCCCGGCGCGGTTACAGGGGCCCCGTCGGTGCCGGCGCCTCCTCCCGCGGCGCAGCTGGTCGTCACCAGCGCGACGGCTGTGAGGGTCACGAGGGTTGCACGAGCAGGGACTGCGCGTCGGGTGCGCGCGGGCGATCGGGACCGCAAGTTGTCACCTCGAGGATCGTGGGCGGCGAGCCGGTCGGACGAGCGGTGCCCTGCACCAGCGGGTTGGTGCAGGGCACCGCTCGACTAGATGTAGTCGTAGTTCGCCTTGTTGCCCTGGAGCGACGACTGGAGGCAGGCGTAGGACGTCTCCGCCTTGGCCTTCCACGGGCTCGAGTAGTAGTCGTACTGGGTCGTCACGGACGACCGGTGCCACGCCGTCGGGTGGTAGTAGTTCGAGTAGACGTTCACGCCGGAGAACCCGTGGTACCAGGTCCCGCCGCCGACCTTGCTGGTCTCCGCCCCCGCGGACGTCGCGGCGAGTGCGAAGCTGGCGGACAGCACAGCGATGCCGGCGTAGCGGATGGCGCGCTTCATCGCTATTCCCCCTGGTGTCGATGAGTGAACGCGCGTCAGCGTAGCGGCGTCATGATCGTCTTTGATGCCTTCGATCGCGGGAGTCGCATTCCGTTCGCATGGCGGGACGAACGTTGCGGGCGCGTGAAGAATCCGCCCGGAATGTGGATTCGCGCGGGTGTGCGCCCACCTATTTCTTCGTCTTCAGCGCCACGTTCAGCACGAAGCTGACCACGGAGATGATGAGGGCGCCGATGATCGCCGTGCCGAAGTTGTTGATCCGCAGGCCGTAGTCCGTCTGCTCCGACAGCCAGCCGACGAGCGCCAGCATCGCCGCGTTCACGATCAGGGTGAACAGCCCCAGCGTGAGGATGTAGAGCGGCAGCGAGAACAGCTTGACCACAGGCTTCACCACCGCGTTCACCACGCCGAACACCAGGGCGACGACGAGGAAGACGATCACCTTGCTGGTGTTGTCGTCGCCGCCGACGACGTCCAACCCGTCCAGCAGGTAGGTGGCGAGCCAGATGGCCACGGCGTTGATGACGACGCGTACGAGGAAGGTCATGACGGGCATCGTCCCGGTCCGCGTGCGCCCGGGCAAGGACCACGGCCGTCGGTGGCATGCTGGCGGCCGTGACCAGGCCAGCCGCCCGCCGCGTCGTGCAGAACCTGCCCGCCTACGTGCCCGGCGCCCGCGTGGGCGTCGAGGGCGCGTACAAGCTCTCGTCCAACGAGAACCCGTTCCCCCCGCTGCCGAGCGTGGTGGACGTCGTCGCGCGCGCTGCCGCGGACATGAACCGGTACCCGGACATGGTCGCGACCGACCTCGCCGAGGCCCTGGCCAAGCGCCACGGCGTGACGCCGGACGCCGTCGTCGCCGGCTGCGGGTCCGTCGCGGTGCTCGGCCACGTGCTGCAGGCGTTCTGCGACGCGGGCGACGAGGTGGTGCACGCCTGGCGCTCCTTCGAGGCGTACCCGATCGCGATCAGCCTGACGGGCGCCGTCGGCGTCCCCGTGCCGGTCGACGCAGACGGGCGCCACGACCTGCCCGCGATGGCGGCCGCCGTCGGGCCACGCACCAAGGTCGTGCTCGTGTGCACGCCGAACAACCCGACCGGCCCGGCGGTGCGCGCCGACGAGCTGGACGCCTTCCTCGCCGCCGTCCCCGAGCACGTCGTCGTCGTCCTGGACGAGGCGTACGTGCACTTCGTGCGCGACGCGGCCGTGCCGGACGGCGAGCGGCTCCTCGCCGCCCACCCGAACCTCGTCGTCCTGCGTACCTTCTCCAAGGCGTACGGGCTCGCCGGTTTGCGCGTCGGCTACGCGCTGGCGCACCCGGAGCTCGCGGCGGCGATCCGCGCGACGTCGACGCCGTTCGGCGTGAACCACCTGGCGCAGGTCGCGGCCGTCGCGTCCCTCGACGCGGAGGCGGAGCTCGTGGGGCGGGTCGACGCGATCGTCGCGGAGCGGGGGCGGGTGCTCGCCGGGCTCCGCGCGCAGGGGTGGGTGGTGCCGGACAGCCAGGCCAACTTCGTGTGGCTGCCGACCGGTGAGCGCACGACGGCGCTGGCCGCCGACGCCGTCGTCCACGGTCTGCTGGTGCGTCCGTTCGCGGGCGAGGGCATCCGGATCACGATCGGCGCCCCGGTGGAGAACGACCGCGTCCTGGAGGTCACCGCGTCCTGGCGCTGACCCCCCCAACCCGCAGGCCCGCCACCCCAGACCCCTCTGCACCCGCTCTTCGCAAAGTGGAGCGAACCTGCTGCGACACGCCGGCGT
>JAEWYD010000156.1 GCA_023462275.1 Actinomycetes bacterium | reverse complement strand
GCGTTAGCGTGGGTCACGAGGACCTCCGGGTCGTCGAGGACGGTGTGGTAACCCCCTCGATACCGGAGGTCCTCGTCATCTGCCCAGAGCCACGCTGATCACAACGTCCCGGGGAACTACAGCTAGGCTTCGCCGAGCGATCGCCGGGATCGCCGGGGTCGCGGACGGGAGTGGTCGGGTGTCGGTGCTCGCGACGCAGCCCGTCGACGTCCGTGCCGCCGAGTCCGCAGGTTCGCGGGCACCCGTGCCGGCGGCCGGACCGCGCCGGTGGCTGCGCCTGGGTGAGATCCGGTTCGACGGCCGCCGCAACGCGCTGAACCTCGTCCGGCTCGGGCTCGCGCTCGCCGTCCTGGTGTCGCACGGGTTCGTGCTCCGCGGTCGTCCGGAGCCGACGTTCGCCGACGTCAACCTCGGCCGGTGGGCCGTCTACGGCTTCTTCGCGATCAGCGGCTACCTGATCACCGGCAGCCGGCTGTCGTCGCCGCTGCCCGCGTACGTCCTGCGCCGGCTCGCGCGCATCTACCCGGCCTTCGTGGTCTGCCTCGTCGTCACGGCGTTCGGCTTCGCACCCGTCGCCTACTGGCACGACCACGGCAGCATCGACGGGTTCTTCGGCGCCACCAGCACGACCCCGCTCAACTACGTGCTGTCCAACCTCACGCTGAAGGTGGTGGCCTTCGGCGTCGCGGGGACGCCGTCCGGGGTGCCGTTCCCCGGCGCCTGGGACGGCTCCCTGTGGAGCCTGTACTACGAGGCCGTCTGCTACGCGCTCGTGGCCGCCCTGCTGAGCGTCGTGGCGTTCCGGCGGCGGTCGGCGCTCGTCCTCGGGGTGGCCTTCGCGCTGAGCGTCCTGCTCCAGGCGCAGATGGAGCTCGTGTCCAGGTACGCCGAGGGCAACGGAGACCTCGCCCTCCTCGCGCCGCTCCTGCCGTTCTTCCTCGCCGGCGGGCTCGTCCACATGCTCCGGAACCGGCTCGTGCTGACGTGGCCGGGCGCCCTCGCGTGCGCGGCCGGGACCGCCGGCCTCGCCCTCGCCCTCCCGACGTACGGCGTCCAGCTCGCCGCGCCCCTGGTCGTCTACCTGATGCTGTGGCTCGGCGCGTCGCTGCCGTGCCCGGAGTGGGTGCGCCGCAACGACGTCTCGTACGGCGTCTACATCTACGCGTTCCCGGTGCAGCAGCTGCTGCTGGTCCTCGGCGCGACCACGTGGCGGATGGTCGCGTTCGACGCGGCGGTGGTCGCCCTGACGGCGGCGCTCGCGGTGGCCAGCTGGTTCGCCGTCGAGAAGCCCGTGATGGCGCGGGCCCACGCCGTCACGCGGAGGCCGGCGCCGACCGGCCGGTAGAATGCGACTGCGGCCGGCCTCGGCGTCGGCCCGCTCCCTCCCCGCCCGTTGACAACCCGACGACCCTCGCCCGGGTCGCTTCGTCGCACCGACCACCGCCGACCTCGGACGGAGCCGGATCTTGCTGCTGCTGCTCACCGCGCACCTCGCGGCCGCCCTGGTCGCGCCCGTCCTGGTGCGCTGGTGGGGACGGCGGGCCTTCCTGGCGCTGGCGCTCGTGCCGGCGTCCGCAGCTGCGTGGGCGCTGGCGCACGCGGGCGCCGTGGCCGACGGCGCCGGGCCGGTCGAGGCGCGGCCGTGGGTCGCGCAGCTGCACCTCTCGCTGGCGTTCCGGCTCGACCCGCTCGCCTGGCTCATGGTGCTGCTCGTCGGCGGTGTCGGTGCCCTCGTGCTCGTGTACTCCGCGGGGTACTTCTCGTCGCGCGCCGCGGGCCTCGGGCGGTTCGCCGGCGTCCTCGTGGCCTTCGCCGGGGCGATGCTGGGGCTCGTCACCACGGACGACCTGCTGCTCCTGTACGTCTTCTGGGAGCTGACGACCGTCACGTCCTACCTGCTCATCGGGCACTACGCGGAGCGCAAGCCGTCGCGCCGGGCGGCCATGCAGGCGATCGTCGTGACCACGTTCGGCGGGCTCGCGATGCTCGTCGGGATCGTGCTCCTGGGCGAGGCGGCCGGGACCTACCGGATCTCCGAGGTCGTCGCGCACCCGCCGTCGGGCCCGGCCGTGACCACCGCGGTGGTCCTGCTGCTCGTCGGGGCGGTCACCAAGTCCGCGCTGGTCCCCTTCCACTTCTGGTTGCCGTCCGCGATGGCCGCGCCGACGCCCGTGAGCGCCTACCTGCACGCGGCCGCGATGGTGAAGGCCGGCGTCTACCTGGTCGCGCGGTTCGCGCCGGCGTTCGGCGAGCTGGCCGTGTGGCGGTGGGTCGTCGTCGTGCTCGGGTGCTGGACGCTCGTGCACGGCGGCTACCGCGCGCTGCGCCAGTACGACCTCAAGCTGGTGCTCGCGTTCGGCACGGTGAGCCAGCTCGGCATGCTCGTGCTGCTCGTCGGCCTGGGCACGCGCGCCGCCGCGCTCGCCGGCCTTGCGATGGTCGGGGCGCACGCGATGTTCAAGGCGTCGCTGTTCCTCACGGTCGGCGTGATCGACGCCGCGACAGGGACCCGCGACCTGCGCCGGCTCGGCGGGCTGGCGCGCGTCCTGCCCGTGACCGCCGTCGTCGGCGCCCTGGCCGTCGCCTCGATGATCGGCCTGCCGCCGTTCGCGGGGTACGTCGCCAAGGAGGCGGCCCTGGCGGCGCTGGCCGACGACGCCGGCGGCTTCGGCCCGGTCGTGCTCCTCGCGTTCGCGGTCGGGTCGGTCCTCACGGTGGCCTACGGGCTGCGGTTCTGGTGGGGCGCGTTCGGGCCCGCGACGCCCGGCGTGCCCGGCAGCTCCGACGGCGAGGCGATCGAGCCGGTCGCGGTGGCCGCCGTCCGGCGCCCGACCGTGGTGCTCCTGGCGCCGGCCGCCCTGCTCGCCGTCGGCGGGCTGGCCGCGGCCCTGCTGCCGGCCGTCGGGGAGCGCGTGCTCGGCCCGCACGCCGACACCTACCCGGGCGAGCCGGGCCACCTCACCCTCTGGGACGGCGTCGGGCTCCCGCTGCTCGTGACCCTCGCGGTCCTGCTCACCGGCGCGCTGCTCTTCCGGTGGCGGGCGGTCGTCGAGGTGGCGCAGCAGCGTCTGCCGGTGCGCTGGGACGCGGACCTCGCGTACCGCCGCATGATGCGCCGGCTGGACGACGTCGCCGCCGACGTCACGGCCGTGACCCAGCGGGGCTCGCTGCCCTTCTACCTGGGCACGATCCTGCTGGTGCTCGTGGCGATGACCGTCGTGGCGCTCGCCGGCGACCCGGGCGTGCTGCCCGGGGCGGATGCCGTGCGGGCGTGGGACACCCCCGCGCAGCTCGCGGCCGGCGCCCTGAGCGCCGCCGCCGCCGTCCTCGCCGCGCGCGCCCGACGCCGGCTCAAGGCCGTGATCCTCACGGGGATCAGCGGGTACGGCGTCGCCCTGCTGTTCCTGCTGCACGGCGCGCCCGACCTCGCGCTCACGCAGGTGCTGGTGGAGACGATCACGCTCGTCGTGCTCGTCCTGGTGCTGCGCCGGCTGCCCCCGTACTTCTCCGTCCGTCCGCTGGCCAAGAGCCGCTGGGGCCGGCTGGCGATCGGCGCGGCGGTGGGCCTGAGCGTCGGGGCGCTCGCGCTCGCGGCGCCCGGGGCGCGCACCGCCCCGCCCGTCTCGGCCGACTTCCCGCACGAGGCGTACGCGTTCGGTGGGGGCCGCAACGTCGTCAACGTCACGATCGTCGACATCCGTGCGTGGGACACGATGGGGGAGATCTCGGTGCTGCTCGTCGCGGCCACGGGGGTCGCCTCGCTCGTTTTCCTGCGGCGGCGGTCGGGCGAGATCCTGCGCACGCGCGACGCGACCCGCGAGGGCGCCGTGTGGGCCGGGGCGGGGGACCCGATGGCGCCGCTGCGCGGGCCGTCCGGCGGGGGGCGCACCAGCGAGTGGCTGCGGGCCGGCCGGACGCTCGCGCCGCAGCGGCGGTCGGTGGTGTTCGAGATCGTGGTGCGGCTCGTCTTCCACTCGATGGTGGTCGTGGCGCTGTTCCTGCTCTTCGCCGGCCACAACGCGCCCGGCGGCGGGTTCGCGGCCGGTCTCGTCGTCGGGATCGCGATCACCGTCCGGTACCTGGCCGGCGGCCGGTACGAGCTCGGCGAGGCCGCGCCCGTGCACCCCGGCCTCCTCCTCGGCTCCGGCCTCTTCCTGTCCGCGGGCGTGGGGCTGGTCGCGATGCTGGCGGGCGGTTCGGCGCTGCAGAGCGTCGTGCTCGAGGGCGACCTGCCCGTGTTCGGGCACGTCAAGCTCGTGACGTCGCTGTTCTTCGACCTCGGGGTGTTCCTCGTCGTGGTCGGCCTGGTGCTGGACGTGCTGCGGTCGCTGGGGTCCGAGATCGACCGGCACGCGGAGGAGTCGGGTGACCCATGGACATGACCCCGAACCTCACCCTGGTCGCCGTGATCGTCGTCCTCGTCACGGCCGGCGTGTACCTGCTCCTCGAGCGCACGTTCACGCGCGTGCTGCTCGGCCTCGTGCTGATCGGCAACGGGATCAACCTGCTCTTCCTCGTGGCCGGTGGCCGCGCGGGCGGGCCGCCGATCGTCGGCCAGACGGCGGAGGGCGACATGAGCGACCCGCTGCCGCAGGCCCTCGTGCTCACCGCGATCGTCATCACGCTCGGCATGGTGGCGTTCGGGGCGTCGATGGCGTACCGGTCGTGGCAGCTCACCCGCCACGACGAGGTCCAGGACGACCTGGAGGACCGCCGCGTCGCCGAGCGCGCCGCGCTGGACGAGGCCGCCTTCGAGGACGCCGACGCCGCGAGCGACGAGACGCTCGACCTCGAGGCGGCCGCGGCGCACGACGAGACGGCCGACGACGCGCCCGGGGGTGGTGGCCGTGGCTGACCTGTCGTGGGCGGTGCCGCTGCCCGTCGTCCTGCCCCTGGTCGCGGCCGGGCTCGCCCTGGCGCTCTGGCGGCACGAGCGCGCGCAGGGCGTCATCAGCGTGGCCGCGCTGAGCGGCGTCCTCGTGACGGCGGTGGCGCTCCTCGTGGCGGCCGACTCCGGGCCGCAGGTGGTGGACGTCGGCGGCTGGTCCTCGCCGGTCGGCATCCCGCTCGTGGTGGACCGGCTGTCGGCCCTCATGCTCACCATCGCCGCCGTCGTCATGCTCGGCGTCCTCGTGTACTCCCTCGCGCAGGGCACGAGCTACGGCGGCGAGGAGTCGCCCGTCGCGATCTTCCACCCCACGTACCTGGTGCTGGCCGCGGGGGTCGCGAACGCGTTCGTCGCCGGCGACCTGTTCAGCATCTACGTGGCGTTCGAGATCCTGCTCGCGGCGTCGTACGTCCTCATCACGCTCGGCGGGACGGGCGAGCGCATCCGCGCCGGCACCATCTACGTCGTCGTCTCGCTGGTCTCGTCGCTGGTGTTCCTCACCGCGCTCGCGCTGGTGTATGCCGCCACGGGCACGGTCAACCTCGCCCAGCTGGCGCAGCGGCTGCCGGAGGTCGACGCCGGCGTGGGCAACGCGATCCACCTGCTCCTGCTGCTCGCGTTCGGCATCAAGGCCGCGATCTTCCCGCTGTCCGCCTGGCTGCCCGACTCCTACCCGACGGCGCCCGCGCCCGTCACCGCCGTGTTCGCGGGCCTGCTCACCAAGGTCGGCGTGTACGCGATCATCCGGACGCAGACGCTGCTGTTCCCCGAGGGCGGCGCGGACGCGGCGCTCATGGCGGCGGCCCTGGCGACGATGGTCGTCGGCATCCTGGGCGCCGTCGCGCAGAAGGACGTCAAGCGGTTGATCTCCTTCACGCTCGTCAGCCACATCGGGTTCATGATCTTCGGCATCTCGCTGGCCAGCTCCGCCGGCCTGGCGGCGGCGATCTTCTACGTCGCGCACCACATCACCGTGCAGACGTCCCTGTTCCTCGTCGTCGGGCTCGTGGAGCGCCGCGGCGGGTCGACGTCGCTCGACCGGCTCGGCGGCCTGGCCAAGGTGGCGCCGGTGCTGGCCGTGCTCTTCTTCGTGCCCGCGATGAGCCTCGCCGGCATCCCGCCGCTGTCGGGCTTCCTCGGCAAGGCCGGCCTGCTCCAGGCGGGCGTCGCCGTCGGGACGCCGATGGCGTACGTGCTGGTCGCCGGCTCGGTCGTGACCTCGCTGCTGACCCTCTACGCGATCGTCAAGGCGTGGAACAAGGCGTTCTGGCAGACGGCGCCCGCCGAGCTGCCGCAGGTGCGGCTGCCGCGCGGGATGGTGGGCGCGGCGGCGGCGCTCGTCGCGGTCGGGCTCTCGCTCACCGTGCTGGCTGGCCCGCTGTACGGCTACACCGAGCGCGCCGCGGACGCGCTGCGGGACCGGGCCGCCTACGTGTCGTCCGTGCTGCCCGACGGCGAGCGCGGCTCCGGTCAGTCGGCCGACCTCGCCGGCCCGGCCGCCGACGGAGGCGACCGATGAGCCCCCGGAGCCGCCGGGCGCGGCTGCGGTACCCGCTGGCGGCGACCGTGTGGCTCACCGCCATGTGGGTGCTGCTCTGGGGCGACCTCAGCCTCGGTACGGTGGTCGCCGGCCTCGCCGTGGCGGTGGTCGTCGGCGTGGTCTTCCGGATGCCGCCCGTGCGCGTGACGGGCCGGTTGCACGTGCTGCCGCTGCTGGCCCTGGTCGTGCTCTTCCTGCGGGACCTCGTGGTGGCGAGCGTCCAGGTGGTGCGGCTGGCCTTCCGGTTCGGGCGGGCGCCGCACAGCGCCGTGATCGGCGTGCTGCTGCGCTGCCCCGTCGACCTCTACGTGACGCTCACCGCGGAGCTGACGTCGCTGGTGCCCGGCTCGGTGGTGGTCGAGGCGCACCGGACGACCGGGATGCTCTACGTGCACGTCCTCGACGTCGGGATCGTGCACGGGCTCGCCGCGGCCCGCGAGCACGTCCTGGAGAACGAGGCGCGGATCCTGCGCGCCCTCGCCTCGGACGAGGAGCTCGCCGCCGCCGGCCTGACGCGGCGCGCGCCCCGGCGGCGCGGCGCCGAGCGGCAGGGGGTGGCGCGATGACGGCCGTCGTCGTCGTGGCGGCGGTGCTGCTC
>JAEWYD010000155.1 GCA_023462275.1 Actinomycetes bacterium | reverse complement strand
AGACCGAGGTCTCCCGCCGCGTCGCCGAGGCCGCGGTGCTCGCGCGTCGGCACAGCGCCGTCGCGCAGGCCATGCGGGCCAAGCCGCCCGCCCTCCCGGTCTACCTGGACCTGCCTGCCTGAGCCGGCGCTGGGACCGCCGGCGGTTCTTCACCCGCTGCCCCGCGCGGAGCGACGTCGCGTTTCCCTTACGCGGTGTCCGCCCCGGCCGATGGGGCGGCTGAGCACGGATCGCTCGACCCTTGGCCACGGATCGGCCGGAAGCACGACCCGAGGCAGGACCCGTGTTCGACTCCGTGACCTATGTCGCCCTGAACAGCGCCCTCGACGGCCTGTCGATGCGCCAGCGCGTCATCGCCGACAACATCGCGAACATCCAGACGCCCGGGTACCACGCCAAGCGCGTGGCCTTCGAGGACTCCCTCGCCGCCGCCGTCCGCTCGGGCAGCGGGGCCGTGACGGCCTCCGTCGACCGCTCCCTCGAGCCGACGCGCGAGGACGGCAACAACGTCAACCTCGACACCGAGACGCTGTCGAACATCGACACGAACCTGCGCTACCAGCTCGCGACGCGGGCCGTCGACGGCCAGTTCAGCTCCATCCGCACGGCGATGAGGACGGCCTGACATGACGATCTTCGGAGCCATCGGCGTCGCCGGCAGCGGCATGACCGTCTACCGCAAGTGGATCGACGCCGTCAGCGACAACCTCGCCAACCTGGAGACGGTCCGGCGCACCGACGAGGACGCGTTCCAGGCCCGCTACGTCGTCGCGCAGGAGATCACCTCAGGCGACGGCGGCGCCCAGGTCGCCGGGGTCGCGCTCGGCAGCGCCGAGGGCCGGATGGTCTACGAGCCGGACAACCCCCTGGCCGACGGCGACGGGTACGTGAAGTACCCCGACATCGACATGTCGAGCCAGATGACCCAGCTGATCATGGCCCAGCGCGGCTACCAGGCGAACGCCGCCGTGGTGGACCGCGCCCGCGAGGCCTACACCGCCGCCCTCCAGATCGGACGTTGACCATGTCGGTCTCCCCCATCGCCGCCATCTCGGCCGCGCTGCCCACGCAGGGCCTCGCCGCCGCCTCCGGCGTCTCGGGCGCCTCCGCGCTGCAGGCGCTGTCGGCCGCCGGCGGCACCCGCCCGACGTCGGGCGTCGACTTCGCGGGCGCGATCGACGCGCTCCAGGCGACGCAGTCCAAGGCCGACGCCCTGGCCGTGAAGGCCGTCACCGGTGACCTCGACGACGTGCACGACTACACGATCGCCGCCTCGCAGGCCGCCGTGACGCTCGAGCTCACCGCCGCCGTCCGCAACAAGGCCGTCGAGGCGTTCTCCGAGATCATGAGGATGCAGGCCTGATGCCCGCCCAGATCACCGGCCTCCTCGGCCGCCTCCAGAAGACGATCCGCGAGTTCACGATCGCCCAGCGCACCCTCGCCGTCATCGGCGTCGCGGTGCTGGTGCTCGGCGGCCTCGCCCTCTCCTCCTGGCTCAGCCGGCCGACGATGGCGCCGCTGTTCGCCAACCTGTCGGCCTCGGACGCGAGCGCGATCGTCGACCAGCTGCAGTCCAGCGGCGTCAGCTACGAGCTGGCCGACGGCGGCTCGACCGTCCTCGTGCCGTCCGACAAGCTCTACCAGACGCGGCTCGACGTCGCCGCGAAGGGCCTCCCGACGGCGTCCGAGGGCGGCTACTCGCTGCTGGACGACATGGGCATGACCTCCAGCGACTTCCAGCAGCAGGTCACCTACACCCGGGCGCTCGAGGGCGAGCTCGCCAAGACGATCTCCGCGATCGACGGCGTCGAGGAGGCGTCGGTCAAGCTCGCGATCCCCGAGGACTCGGTGTTCGTGGACACCAAGGCGGACCCGACGGCGTCGGTGTTCGTGCGCACGTCCCCCGGCACCACCATGGACTCCGGCAAGGTCCAGTCGATCGTCCACCTCGTCTCCGCCGGCATCGAGGGCATGCAGCCCACCGACGTCGCCGTGATCGACGCCGACGGGCACGTCCTGTCCGCCGTGGGCGGCACGGCCGGCGGCACCGGCCTGACCGACGGCAAGACCGGCGAGTACGAGGCCCGCCTCCAGACCAGCCTGCAGTCGATGCTCGACCGGCTGGTCGGCGTCGGGAACGCCGTCGTCACCGTCAACGCCGACCTGGACTACGACCAGACGGTCCGCACCACGCAGACACAGACGACGGACCCGAACCTGCCCCCGGTCAGCGAGACGAAGAACAACGAGAAGTACACCGGCGCGGCCGGCGCGGCGGCCGGCGTCCTGGGCCCGGACAACATCGCCGTCCCGTCCGGCACCACCGGCTCCGGCGACTACACGAGCGAGAGCTCGACCGTGAACAACCCGGTGAACACCACCACCGAGCAGTCCACCAAGGCCCCGGGCGCCGTCAAGCGGCAGTCGGTCTCGGTCGTCGTCTCCGACGCCGCGGCCGGCGGCATCGACCTGACGGACCTGGAGACCGCCGTCGCGGCCGCCGCCGGCATCGACGCCGAGCGCGGTGACGTCGTCTCCGTGACGCAGATGAGCTTCGACACCACCGCCGCCGAGCAGGCCAAGGAGGCGCTCGCCGCCGCCGACAAGCAGGCCGCGGCCGAGCGCACCGCCGGGCTCGTCAAGACCGGCGGCATCGCCGGCGGCATCCTGCTGGCCCTCGTCGTCGCCGTCGTGCTCGGCCTGCGGGCCAGCCGCAACGCCCGCCGCGAGGCCCTCGACCTCGGTGAGCTCGAGCTCGTCGAGATGCGCAAGGCCGAGGCCCTCGAGGCCGCCGCCACCGCCCGGGCGCTGACCGCCGCCGAGCCCGCGGCGATCGACCCGTCGAACACCCGCCGTGAGGACGTCATGGCCCTCGCCGCCGAGCAGCCGGCCGAGGTGGCCGAGGTGCTGCGCGGCTGGCTCGTCGGTGGGCGGCGCTGATGCACGCGCTCTCCGGCACCCAGAAGGCCGCGCTGCTGCTGATCCAGATCGGCCGCGAGCAGGCCGCGCGGGTCATGTCCAAGCTCGACGAGTCCGAGATCGAGGAGCTCACCGCCGAGATCGCCCGCCTCGAGCGCATCGACCCCGCCGTCGCGGAGGAGGTCATGGACGAGTTCTACGAGGTCTCGATCGGCGGCAGCGGCCCGGCGTCGTACGGCGGCATCGGGTTCGCGCAGCAGGTGCTCGAGGCCTCGCTCGGCCGCGAGCGCGCCGCCGGGATGCTCGAGCGCCTCGCCACGTCGCTGCAGGGCCAGCCGTTCGAGTTCCTCCAGCACGCCGACGCCCGCCAGGTGGTGGGCCTGCTCAGCGGCGAGCACCCCCAGACCATCGCCCTCGTGATGGCGCACCTGCGCCCCGACCACGCCTCGGCGATCATCACCGGCCTCCCGCCGGGTGTGCAGGCCGACGTCGCGCACCGGATCGCGCTCATGGAGCGCGCGGCGCCCGACGTCGTCGCGGTCGTCGCGGAGAACCTGCAGCGCAAGGCGTCCGCCGTGCTGACGACGCAGGACATGGCCGCCGTCGGCGGCGTGCAGCCGCTCGTCGAGATCATCAACCGCACGGACCCCACCACCGAGAAGCTGATCCTCGAGGGCCTGGAGGCCCGGGACTCCTCGCTGGCCGAGGAGGTGCGCAGCCGGATGTTCGTGTTCTCCGACATCGTGCTGCTCGAGGAGCGCGCCATCCAGCTGGTGCTCCGCGGCGTCGAGACGTCCGTCCTCGCCACGGCCCTCAAGGGCGTGGAGGGCGAGGTCCGCGACAAGATCACGCGGAACCTGTCCGAGCGGGCGCGCGAGAACCTCGACGAGGAGATGGACCTGCTCGGGCCGGTCCGCCTCTCCATGGTCGAGGACGCGCGGGCCTCCGTCGTCCAGGTCATCCGCCGGCTCGAGGAGTCCGGCCAGATCGTCATCCGCCGCGAGGGCGAGGACGAGTACGTTGCCTGAGCCCAGCGCCGTGACCTTCCGGCCCGCCGCCATCGCCCCGACCGCGCGTCGGGACGACGAGGAGGCGCGCGCCGCGGGGTTCGCCGCCGGGTGGGCC
>JAEWYD010000154.1 GCA_023462275.1 Actinomycetes bacterium | reverse complement strand
CCACCCACCCATCACCACCCGCGAAGCCCCCACCCACCTCGTCGCCACCGACTGCCACCACAACCCCCACTGCTAGACGGCCGCCCGCAGCGCGGGGCAGCCGGGGTGCCGCCCGCGAGGGCGACGGCGAGCCTCCCGGCTGGGTCTCAGCCGCCGATGCGGATGGTGGTGACGTGCGCGGCGTCGTCCTCGGGGTGCGGGCCCGTGCCGACCACCTCGTGCCCGCGCATCCGGGCCCACGCCGGGATGTCGTGCTCGGCGGCCGGGTCGGTCCACCAGACGGCCACGACGGCGCCGGTCGGCAGGGCACGCGCGGCGCGCGCCAGCTCCACGACCGGGAGCGGGCAGCGCAGTGCCCGCGCGTCCACGACGACGTCGTCCCCGAGACCCCCGGTGGCGCCGCGCGGCCGCTCTTCGTTCACAGGTCCGCCACCCCCGCCAGACCGCGGACGTGCCGGACGGCGTCGGGCAGCTCCGCGCAGAACCGCTCGACGTCCTCGCCGGTGATCGCCGGGGAGAGCGCGATGCGAACGTTGCCGTGCGTGAGCAGACCCATGGCGGCCAGCACGTGGCTGGGCTCCAGGGTGCTGGACGTGCAGGCGGAGCCCGACCCGACCGCGAAGCCGCGTCGGTCGAGCTCCGTCACGAGCGCCTCACCGTCGACGTAGAGGCAGGAGAAGGTCACGACGTGCGGCAGGCGCGCGTCGGGGTCACCGGCCACCTCGACGTCGGGCACCGAGGCCGCCGCCGCCCTGATGCGCTCCACGAGGGGCCACGAGGCCCCGGCCGCCGCGTCCAGCCCCGCGAGGACGGCCTGGAGCGAGGCGGCGGCGGCGAGCGCCGCCGGGACGCTCACGCCGCCAGGTGCCCACGGGTCCTCGTCCTCCGGGCCGGGGAGGGTGGTGCGGACCCGCGACCGGACGGCGAGGACGCCTACGCCGGCCATGCCGCCCCAGTCCAGCGGGTCCGCGGCCAGCGCGTCCCAGGACGCCCCGACCGCTACGTGCCCGAGGCTGGCGCCGGCGTCCACGAGAAGCGGCACGCCCGCGGCCTGCGCGGCCTCGTGGGCGGCCTCGACGGGCTGCACCGTCCCCACCTCGCCGTTGGCGTGCTGCAGGGCCGCGAGGGCGACGTCGGGCCCGAGGGCTTCCCGCCAGGTATCGATGTCCACGCGGCCCAGGCGGTCCACGGGGACCCGGGTGACGACGTCGGTGGCGTGCGCTGCGCCCGCGAGAACCGCGGCCCGCTCGACCGCTGACACCACGGCTCTCCGGCCCGCACGGCGTCGCGCGGTGGCGATGGCGGCCACCCCGGCGTGGAGTGCCGCGGTGTGCGACGCGGTCAGGTGCACCTCGGGCGTACGCGCTCCGAGGGCGGCGGCCAGCGCCTCGCGGGCGCCGTCGAGCAGCAGTCGGGCGCGGCGCCCCTCCGCGTGCAGGCGGCGGGGGTCGGACCAGCCCTCGTCCAGGGCGGCGAGGAACGCCTCGCGGGCGACCGGGTGCACGGGCGCGCGACCACCGGCGTCGAGGTAGCTGCGCACCCGCCCACCGTAGCCCGGACGGCGCACGCGACGACCGCCACGACGTCGGCGCGCGAGCCTTCGCACGGTAGGGTTCGGGGAAAAGGACTAAAGTCCCGGCAGGACGTGTTGATCAAGCACCGCACCCGGACCACCTGAGAGGCCTGAGTGGACGTGGAAGAACCCCGGCGCCGGAGGACGGGCCTGCGCCTCGGGCTGAGCGCCGCCGCCGTCCTGCTGCTCGCAGGCTGCTCCTCGGAGGAGGTGGGCCGCGGCTTCCTGCCCGGCAGCCCCGACGGCGAGGTCACCGACATGACCGGGCGGATCACGAGCCTGTGGACGGGCTCCTGGATCGCGGCACTCGCCGTCGGGCTCGTCGTGTGGGGGCTGATCCTCTGGGCCGTCACGGTCTACCGGAAGCGCAAGGACGACGACGTCCTGCCGGTGCAGCTGCGCTACCACATCCCGCTCGAGGTCATGTACACGGTCCTCCCGATCCTGATGATCGGCGTGCTCTACGTCTTCACGGCGCGGGACATCACCGCCATCGAGGACGTCTCGGCTGAACCCGACGTGACGATCGAGGTCTACGGCAAGCAGTGGAGCTGGGACTTCAACTACCTCGACGAGGACGTCTGGGACTCCGGCGTCCACGTGAACGACATCGGGCGTCCGGGCAACCCCGAGACGCTGCCGACGCTCTACCTGCCCGTCGGCGAGCGCGTCGAGTTCCGCCTCGAGTCGCGGGACGTCATCCACTCGTTCTGGGTGCCGGCGTTCCTCTACAAGAAGGACGTCTTCCCGGGGCAGACCAACGTCTTCCAGGTGACCCCCACGCTCGAGGGCGTCTACCAGGGCAAGTGCGCCGAGTTCTGCGGCGAGCAGCACTCGGGGATGCTCTTCCAGGTCGCCGTCGTCTCGCCCGAGGAGTACGCGGCGCACATCGAGAAGCTGCGCGACGCCGGCCAGACCGGTCGCCTCGGCCCCGAGCTCGACCGTCTGCAGAACACCGGTGACGACAACGCCGTGCCGGCGGGGGAGGGCTGATGACCAGCTACGCCGAGAGCCGGGGGATCGTCCCCGCCATCGCCGCACGACCGGCCCGTGCTCCCGGGCGCGCCGTCGTCCGCTGGGTCACCTCCACCGACCACAAGACGATCGGGTACATGTACCTGGCGACGTCGTTCTTCTGGTTCTGCTTCGCCGGTGTCCTCGCGCTGCTCATCCGCGCCGAGCTCTTCGAGCCCGGGATCCAGGTGGTGTCGAGCAAGGAGCAGTACGACCAGCTCTTCACCATGCACGGCACGATCATGCTGCTGCTGTTCGCGACGCCGTTGTTCGCCGGCTTCGCGAACGTCATCATGCCGCTGCAGATCGGCGCGCCCGACGTCGCCTTCCCCCGCCTCAACGCCCTGTCGTACTGGCTGTACCTCTTCGGCGGCCTGATCGCGGCAGGCGGCTTCCTCACGCCGCAGGGTGCCGCGTCCTTCGGCTGGTTCGCCTACACGCCGCTCTCGACGACGACCTACTCGCCCGGCCTCGGCGGCGACCTCTGGGTCTTCGGCCTCGCGCTCGGCGGCTTCGGCACGATCCTCGGCGCGGTCAACTTCATCACGACGATCATCACCATGCGGGCGCCCGGCATGACGATGTTCCGGATGCCGATCTTCACCTGGAACACCCTGGTGACCAGCCTGCTGGTGCTCATGGCGTTCCCGCCGCTGGCGTCCGCGCTGTTCGCCCTCGGGGCGGACCGCCGGCTCGGCTCGCAGGTCTTCAACCCCGAGCATGGGGGAGCGGTGCTCTGGCAGCACCTCTTCTGGTTCTTCGGGCACCCCGAGGTCTACATCATCGCGCTGCCCTTCTTCGGCATCGTGACCGAGGTCCTGCCCGTCTTCAGCCGCAAGCCGGTGTTCGGGTACAAGGGCCTCGTCTACGCGACGATCGCGATCGCCGCGCTGTCCGTCACGGTGTGGGCGCACCACATGTACGCGACCGGCGCCGTCCTGCTCCCGTTCTTCGCGCTCATGACGATGCTCATCGCGGTGCCGACCGGCGTGAAGTTCTTCAACTGGATCGGCACCATGTGGCGCGGCAAGCTCACCTTCGAGACGCCCATGCTCTGGGCCATCGGCTTCATGGTGACCTTCCTCTTCGGCGGCCTGACCGGCGTCATCCTGGCGTCGCCCCCGCTGGACTTCCACGTGACCGACACGTACTTCGTCGTCGCGCACTTCCACTACGTGGTGTTCGGCACCGTGGTCTTCGCGATGTTCTCCGGCTTCTACTTCTGGTGGCCGAAGTTCACCGGCAAGATGCTCGACGAGCGGCTCGGCAAGCTGCACTTCTGGCTGCTGTTCATCGGCTTCCACACGACCTTCCTCATCCAGCACTGGCTCGGTGTGCGGGGCATGCCGCGCCGCTACGCCGACTACATGCCCGAGGACGGCTTCACGTGGATGAACCAGGTGTCCACGGTGGGCTCGGTGATCCTCGCGGCCTCGACGTTGCCGTTCCTGTGGAACGTGTACCGGACGGCCCGGTCGGCGCCGCGCGTCGCCGTCGACGACCCCTGGGGCTACGGGAACTCGCTCGAGTGGGCGACGTCGTGCCCGCCGCCGCGCCACAACTTCACCTCGCTGCCGCGCATCCGCTCCGAGCGGCCCGCGTTCGACCTGCACCACCCCGAGGTGGCTGCGATGGACCACGTCGAGCCGGACGCCGGCGGCGTCCTCGACTGGGAGGCGGACCGGCGCGGCCAGGTCGGCCTCGGCCAGGAGCGCCTCGCGACCGGTGAGGCGCACGAGGAGCGCTCGAGCACGACGATCGTGGACGACGGCGATCGTCCGGCTGGTGGGGACGACGAGGCGGAGGGCCGGCGATGAAGTTCGAGGCACGGATCTTCCTGTACCTGACGCCGTTCTTCCTGGCCGTCTCGGCCTGGTACGGCTGGTGGAGCGAGTTCGAGCCGGTCGGGACGCTGGCGCTGCTGCTGGTGGCCGGGCTCGTGGGCATGATCGGCGCGTACCTCGCGCACGTCGCCCGGAACATCGACACCCGCCCCGAGGACGACCCCTACGGCGAGATCGAGCAGGGCGCCGGCGAGCAGGGGGTCTTCAGCCCCGGCAGCTGGTGGCCCGTGGCGTGCGCGGCCGCGGCCGCCGTCGTCTTCCTGGGCCTGGCCGTGGGCTGGTGGCTCGTGGGGGTCGGGTGCGTGCTCGGCCTCATCGCGCTCGTGGGTTGGGTCTTCGAGTTCTCCCGCGGACAGCACGCCCACTGAGGCGATGGGTCGGCCGGCTCGGCCGGACCCGCGGGTCGGCCCGCACGATCACGACAGCGACGGCGAGAGGGCGGCGCGACGATCGCACCGCCCTCTCGCCGTGTCGAGCCCGGATCAGGCCGGGACGATGAGCCCCGCCGTCTGCGTGCGCGCCCGCGCGAAGCGGTCGGCGGCGTCGGCCCAGTTGACGATGTTCCACCAGGCCTTGACGTAGTCGGCCTTCACGTTGACGTAGTCCAGGTAGAAGGCGTGCTCCCACATGTCCAGGAGGACGATCGGCACGACGCCGAGCGGGATGTTGCCCTGCTGGTCGTACAGCTGGAAGGTGATGAGCTTCTGGCCGACGGAGTCCCACGCGAGGATCGCCCAGCCGGAACCCTGGATGCTCGTGGCCACGGCGGCGAAGTGCTTCTGGAACGCCTCGAACGACCCGAAGAACTCGTCGATGGCGGCACCCAGCTCGCCGTCCGGACGCTGGCCGAACTCCGGCGTCAGGTTCGCCCAGAACGCCGAGTGGTTGACGTGCCCGCCCAGGTTGAACGCGAGCGTCTTCTCGAGGCCCATGACGGCGTCGAAGGCGCTCTTCTCGCGCGCCTCGGCGAGCTTCTCGAGCGTCGTGTTCGCACCCGTGACGTACGCGGCATGGTGCTTGTCGTGGTGCAGCTCCATGATGCGGCCGGAGATGTGCGGCTCCAGCGCCCCGTAGTCGTACGGGAGTTCGGGCAGGGTGTACTCAGCCATGTGTTACCTCCGGCTCGTCGGGCCTGCGATGTTGGTCAAGCCTTCGCTTCGTCTGGGCGAACGCGTCGATCGGACGGCGCATTCCCCACTCTCGCCCATGATCAGGCGCGCCGCGAATCCGCCTCGCCGACGGCGTCGACCACGGGGCCGTCGGTCACCGCCGCGTCCTCCGCGTGGCGTTCGAGCGTGCCTGCCGGGATCTCCCCGGGGTGCCGCGCCTCGAGCGCCGCGGCGTCGTCGTGGTCGGCCGCCAGCGCGTCGTGCTCCCCGTGCGAGTGGGCCGCCGCCAGCTCGGCCGGCGTGACGGGATCCACCCGGTGGCTGTAGAAGAAGGCGGACAGGCGCGCCCGGACGGCGTCCTTCCGGTAGCCCTTCCGGCGGACGCCGCGCTCGTCCTCCGCGGGCAGCAGGGGGAGCGGCGGGCGGGCGTCGTGGGCGACGAGCGGCCAGCGCTCGTACTCGTCGAGCGGCCGGTGGACCTCGGTGTACTCACCGTTGGCGAACCGGACGATGCGCCCGGTCTCGTGGCCGTGAAGGACGAGCTCGCGGTCCTTGCGCAGCAGACCCAGGCAGATCCGCCGCGTGAGCCAGAAGGCGAGCGGCGGGGCGACGAAGATCAGGACCCGCAGCGTCCAGGTGATCTCGTTGATCGAGAGCCCGAAGTGCGTCGCCAGGATGTCGTTGGAGCCCGCGACCGCGAGGACGAGGAACCCGGTGAGGATCGAGACGCCGAAGGCGGTCCGGGCGGGGTTGACGCGCGGCCGCTCGGCGATGTGGTGCTCGCGGCGGTCGCCGGTCACGTACGCCTCGATGAACGGGTAGAGCGCCAGGATCGTGAAGAGCAGGCCCGGGAGCACGACCGCGGGGATCAGCACGTTCAGCGAGAGCGTGTAGCCGCCGATGACCCACTCCGTGCCCTGCCCCGGCATCAGGCGCAGGCCGCCTTCGAGGAAGAGCATGTACCAGTCGGGCTGGGCGCCTGCCGACACCGGTGAGGGGTCGTAGGGCCCGAAGTTCCACACCGGGTTGATCGTCATCGTGGCGCCCATGAGGGCCAGCACGCCGAACACGACGAAGAAGAAGCCGCCGGCCTTGGCGACGTAGACCGGGAAGAGCGGGTAGCCGACGACGTTGCGCTCGGTGCGGCCCGGCAGTGCGTAGTGCGTGTGCTTGTGCAGCACGACGAAGAACAGGTGCAGCCCGACGAGGGCCAGGATCAGCCCCGGCACCAGCAGGATGTGCACGGTGAAGAGCCTCGGGATGATGTGCTCGCCCGGGAACTCGCCGCCGAACAGGAAGTACGACAGGTAGCTGCCGACGATCGGGATCGAGCGCGTCACGCCGTCGGCGATGCGCAGGCCGTTGCCGGACAGGACGTCGTCGGGCAGGGAGTAGCCGGAGAAGCCGGCCGCGAGGCCGAGGATCATCAGCGTGAAGCCGACGAGCCAGTTGACCTCACGCGGCTTGCGGAACGCGCCGGTGAAGAACACCCGCATCATGTGGGTGACGATCGAGGCGAGGAAGAGCAGCGCCGCCCAGTGGTGGATCTGGCGGATGAGCAGACCGCCCGTCACCTCGAACGAGAGCCGCATCGTCGACGCGAACGCCTCCGACATCTCCTGGCCCTTGAGCGGCTCGAACGGGCCGTCGTAGGTGACCGTGCCCATGCTGGGGACGAAGAACAGCGTGAGGAACACGCCCGTCAGCAGCAGGACGACGAACGAGTACAGCGCGATCTCGCCGAGCAGGAACGACCAGTGGTCGGGGAAGACCTTGCGCGCGAAGTTCTTGACCGCGACGCCGATGCCGGTGCGCTGGTCCAGGTAGTCGGCTGCGGCGGCCGCGCCGCCGGCGGTGCGGCTCACTTCAGACGCTCCCAGTAGCTCGGTCCGATGGGTTCGGTGAAGTCGCTCTGGGCCACGAGGTAGCCCTCGTCGTCGACGGTGATCGGCAGCTGGGGCAGGGCCCGGTTGGCCGGTCCGAAGACCACCTTCGCGCCGTCGGAGATGTCGAACGTGGACTGGTGGCACGGGCAGAGGAGGTGGTGCGTCTGCTGCTCGTACAGGGCGACGGGGCAACCGACGTGGGTGCAGATCTTCGAGTAGGCGACGATGCCCTCGTAGGACCAGCCCTTGCGGTCAGGAGCCTCGGTGAGCTGCTCGGGGTCGAGCCGGACCATGAGGACGACGGCCTTCGCCTTCTCCTCGATCCAGTGCTCGCTCTCCTTCAGACCGTCGGGGATGACGTGGTACGCCGAGCCGACGGTGACGTCGTCGGCCTTGATCGGCCGGCCGGACGGGTCGAGGGCGAGGCGGGTCCCCTTGCGCCACATGGTGTGGCGGAACTTGTTCGTGTTCCAGTCGCCGCCGACCTCGCCGACGAGCGGTACGGCCGCGGCGAGCGGGGCGAGCGCGAGGGCGGAGAACAGCGCGCCCTTGAGCACGCCGCGGCGGGCGATGCCGGAGTCCGCCGCGCCCTCCTCGAGCACGGCGACGGCGGCCGCCCGGTCCGCGTCCGAGGAGCGCTGCGGGTGGCGCGCCTCGACGACCTCGTGGTCGGACATGATCGTCCGTGCCCACTGGATCGCCGCGGCGCCGATGCCGAACATCGCCAAGAAGAGCGCGAGGCCGAGCAGGAGCGTCGAGGTGCGGATGCCCGCGGTCGTGCCGTCACCCGGCACGACGACGTAGGCGACGATGAAGCCGATGCTGCCGATGGCCGAGAGGCCGAACAGCATCGCGACGCGCAGGGTCGCCCGCCGCGCCGCCGCCGGGTCGCGGTCGGTCACGCGTGAGCGGTGCGGCGGGAGGCCGGGGTTCTCGAAGCGCTCCGGCAGGGCGGGGGAGGCGGCGCCCTCGGCGGGCGCCGTGAGGTCCGTGGAGTGCTCGCTCATGACGCCTTCGCTCCGATCCAGACGGCGCAGCCGATCAGCAGGCCCATGCCGACCACCCATGCCCACACGCCCTCCGACACGGGTCCGACGGCGCCGAGGTCCGCGCCGCCCGGCGACCCGTCGTGCTGCTCGTCGAGGAACGCGATGACGTCACGCTTCTCCTCGGGGGTCAGGTTCGCGTTGTTGAACACGGGCATGTTCGAGGGCCCGGTGAGCATGGCCTCGTAGATCTGCGTCGGGTCGGTCCCGGCGAGCGACGGGGCGAACTTGCCCTCGGTCAGCGCGCCGCCGCGCCCGGAGGCGCCGTGGCACATCGCGCAGTTCGTGCGGAAGAGCTCCATGCCGGTGGAGGGGTCGCCCTTGGCGGGGTCCACCTCCTCAGCGGACGGGATCGCCGGGCCCGGCGCGAGCGACGCCACGTAGGCGGCCAGCTGGCTGATCTCCTCGCGGCTGAACTGCGGCGGCTTGGCGAGCGCCTGCGGCCCGGTGCCCTGCATCGGCATGCGCCCGGTGCTGACCTGGAAGTCCACGGCGGCAGCGCCGACGCCGATCAGCGAGGGGACCTTGTCCCGCCCCTCCGCCTTCATGCCGTGGCACGTGGCGCAGTTGGCCTGGAACAGCGCGCGGCCGGCCTCGACGTCGTCGGAGCTCGCAGACGCGGCCCGGGCCGGCGACGGGCTGAGCGCGGCGTAGACGACGCCCGTGAGGACGAGCGCGAGGAGCATGAGCAGCACCGGCGCGGCGCGGTGGTGCCGGTGTGCAGCGATGGCCTTCACGCAGCAGTCCCCAGCTTCCTGTTCAGGCCCGTGCGGGCGGTCATCGGATCAGGTAGATCGCGCCGAAGAGGGCGATCCACACGACGTCGACGAAGTGCCAGTAGTAGGAGACGACGATGGCGGTCGTCGCCTCGTGGTGCCCGAAGCGCTTCGCGGTGAACGAGCGCCCGAGGAGGAAGAGGAACGCCAGCAGGCCGCCCACCACGTGGAGGCCGTGGAACCCCGTCGTCAGGAAGAAGACCGACCCGTAGGGGTTCGACGAGATCGTGAGGCCCTCGTGCGCCAGCTCGGCGTACTCGAAGACCTGGCCGCCGATGAACACGGCGCCCATCAGGTACGTCAGCGTCATCCACTCGTGCATGCCCCATCGGCTCACCTGCAGGAGGCCGCCGGCGCGGCGCGGCTGGAACCGCTCGGCCGCCCGGACGCCCATCTGGCAGGTCACCGAGCTGAGCAGCAGCACGGCCGTGTTGGCCGTCGCGAACGGGCGGTTGAGCATCCCGGATGCCTCCGGCCACAGCTCGGGCATCTGCGAGCGAGTGGTGAAGTACATCGCGAACAGGCCGGCGAAGAACATCAGCTCGCTCGCGAGCCACACGATGGTGCCCACCGCCACGGGGTTCGGGCGGTTGACGCTCAGGTGCGCCCGGGCCGGGGCGGCGGTGGTGGTCGACACGCGGCCATTATGCGGGATGTTAGGACCTAGGGCCTACTCCGGAGCGGGCGAGTTCGATCATCGGGCGTCGACCGGGCGGGCAGTTTCGACGGCGGCCCCCTCTTCTACTCGATGCGCCTCGGTGGTTTGATCAGGGGCATTCGGGTACTTCATCGATGAAGACGCCCGCGGGCTCGTCGTCGGGGGGCGTCGGATGAGACCCATTCACCTCTGCTGCGCCACGCGTCGCGAGCACCCCAGGGCTCACCGGGGACCGGCTGACGACAGAGTGGGGGACTGACGTGGCAACCAGATCGACGACCTCGAGCACCGACCGTGGACGAGCCCGACAGCGTAGGCGTCGCAGGCTCGGCGTCACGGTCGTCGCGGCCCTCGTCGCCAGCGGCCTGACCGGGGCGGCCCTGCCGGCCCCGGCCGCCGCGGAGGCGGCGCCCGAGCCCGCCGGCGGCCCGGCATACCTCGACACGTCCCTGCCGTTCAGCGTCCGCGCCGCCGACCTCGTGTCCCGCATGACGCTCGAGGAGAAGATCGACCAGCTCCGGGCGATGCAGCCGCACGCCACGTGGCGACCGAAGCCCGCAGCGATCACGCGGCTCGGCGTCCGGCCGTACGGCTACTGGTCGGAGGCGAACCACGGCCTCTACTTCCCGACCATCCCCGGGAACAGCGGATACACGCAGTACCCGCAGAGCACGGCGATCGCCTCGACATGGAACACGGACGTGATGCAGCGCATCGCCGGTGGCATCGCGGACGAGGCGCGCGTCACCTACAACACGTCGTGCCCGCCCGGGGTGGCGGACCCGACGCCCGTCGGCGGCGCATGCCACGGGCTCACCTACTGGTCGCCCAACCAGAACCTCAACCGCGACCCGCGCTGGGGCCGCGCGGACGAGTCGTACTCGGAGGACCCCGTCCTGACCGGCCAGGTGGCGAGCGCATTCGTCACCGGCCTGCAGGGCGGCGCGCCGACCAGCCCTGACACCGTTCCGGCCGGGCCGGGCGACTACCTCCAGGCGGTCGCGACGCCGAAGCACTACCTCGCCAACAACTCCGAGGCGAACCGGGACTACGGCACGTCCAACATCACCGAGCGGTCCCTGATGGAGTACTTCGTGCAGCCCTTCGCGGCATCCGCGGGGAAGGCCGGCGCGCGGTCGGTGATGAGCGCCTACAACGCGGCCGGCCTGAAGGAGACGTACGCCACCACCTACCCCTCGGCGTCGGAGTTCCCGACGCTGTGGAGCCCGCGCGACAACGCGACCGTCGGCGGCACGCCCGGCACGCCGGCCGCGGCCAGCCGGTACACGCTCGAGACGCTCCTGCGCCGCACGTTCGGCTTCGACGGGTACGTGGTCTCCGACTGCGACGCCATCACGCGCGTCTGGCAGACGGGGACGCGAGGCCACTCGTGGCACCCTGTCCAGCTCGGCGGCGAGACGCAGATCACCAAGACGCTCGGCAACGCGTGGGCGCTCAAGGCCGGCACCGACCTCGACTGCTCGGGCGGTGACTACCCGACTGCCACCGGACTCGTGGCCGCGCAGGACCAGGGCCTCGTGAGCGAGGCCGATCTCGACATCGCCCTCGTCCGGGCGTTCACGGCCCGCTTCCAGCTGGGGGAGTTCGACCCCGTCGACGCGGTCCCGTACAACGCCGAGTCGTACACGCTCGCCGAGGCCGGCGACCCCGACGTGAAGCTCGCCTCCGCCGCCCACCGCGCGGTCGCCCACGAGGCCGCCCTCGAGGCGCCGGTCCTCCTCAAGAACGACGGAACGCTGCCGTTCCGCGGCGCCGGCTCGGGTCAGACCGTCGCGCTCGGGCACCGCGACACGCTCAACGTGTTCCAGTCGGGCTCGTACTCCGGACCCGCGCAGAGCACGACGACGTTCGCCCAGGCCCTCGCCGTGCGGAACGGCGAGTCGCCGTCGGCCGTGACAGCCGGGTCCGCCGACCCCGCGCTGTTCGACCACGTGGCGCTGTTCCCCGACGCGATCAGCGTCGACGGGTCCGCGCTCACCGTGACGACGTGCGGTAGCGACCCCTGCGACCCCGTCGCGGACGCGGCGACCATGGAGTACCGGCTCTCCCAGGCGGACAACGTGCTCGTCGTCGTCGGGCATCGGAACAACGACGGCGGCGAGGGCACCGACCGCACGACCGTCGTCCTGCCCCGGCAGCAGGCCGAGCTCATCAGCACCGCGGTCGCCCCGTTGGCGGCGAAGTACGGCAAGAAGATCGCCGTCTGGATCCAGGCCAAGTCGATGGTCGACGTCAGCGCCTTCAAGGACCTGCCGGAGGTCGGCGCGATCGTCTGGTCGTCGTTCAACGGCATGTACCAGGGCGACGCGATGGCGGAGCTGCTCTACAACGACACGGTGACGCTGGAGGACGGCCGCACGGCGGTCGCCAACTTCTCCGGGAAGCTCCCGCTGACCTGGTACTCCGACCTCGACGCCCAGCTCGGTGCGGCCGCCGCCCCGACCCGCGCGGTCGAGGACTACCGGATGACCCGCGCCGAGGGGGCGACGTGCGGTCGGACCTACCTCTACTACCAGGTGGGTCCCGGCTGTGCAGAGCCGCACTACGTGTTCGGCCAGGGGCTGTCCTACTCGCCGTTCGTCTACGGCGCGCCCACCCTCTCGGCGACCACGATCACGCCGAACGACCCGGTGACGGTGTCCGTGACAGTCGCCAACCGCGACGCGGCCGCACCCGGCAAGGCCGTCGTGGAGGTGTACGCCGTCGCGCCGGCCGGCGCCGACGGCGACGAGCGGCCGATCGTGCAGCTCAAGGGCTTCGCCAAGAGCGGTCTGATCGGCGGCACCCCCGAGACCGTGCAGGTCACCATCGACGCCGGTGACCTGTGGTTCTGGGACGACGTGCGCCACGCCAAGGTCTTCCCCACCGGGGACTGGACCATCAAGACCGGTCCCAGCTCGGCGGCGGCGGACCTGCAGTCCGCGACGCTCAGGGTCACGGGCCATCGGAAGGCCGGCGTCGAGGTCGTCTCGGCCCAGCCCGACGCGACCGAGCTGAGCCTGGACACCCCCGACGACCGGGTGAACGCACAGCTCTCCGTGACCAAGCACGACACGTCGTTCTGGGACCTCACTGATCGTGCGCTCAGCGTGCGGTTCACGTCCTCCGACCCGTCGGTCGCCACCGTCGACGCCACGGGTGCCGTCGCGCCGGTCGCGCCGGGCACGGCCCTCATCACGGCCACGGCCAGGGCCGACGGCGAGACCGGCTCGACCACGTTCCCGGTGGTCGTGACCTCCGGTGCGTCCGACGCCACCGGGTCGGCGTTCCCCGACGCGCACACGTCGCGCGTCGACTTCGGTGACACGACGGTGGTGCTCGACGACGCAGCCGCCGGGGCGCAGCTGTCCGCGCGCCTGGTCCCCGAGAGCCCGACGGCGACGTACGCCTTCCAGATCGCCCCGATGGACACCAACACCGCCGGCGCGAGCGTGACGCCGGCGGGAGTCCTGACCGCGAGCAAGGTCGGCCAGGTCCGCGTCACGGTCACCGCCACCGATGGGGCCGTCGCGACGTCGGAGTCCGCCCTGATCAGGGTCGCGCCGACGCCCGTGGTCACGATCGCCCCGGCGTCCGCCGACGTGCGCCCCGGCGACTCGGCACGGTTCCGGGCCGACGTCGCGATCGACCAGGTCGACCCGACGGTCACCTGGCCCGACGCCGTCACGTGGACGGTGACCGGGGCCACCTCGGCCGCTACGCGGGTCAGCGCACGTGGCGTGCTGACCGTCGGACCGGACGAGGCGATCGGTGCCGCCCTCACCGTGACGGCGACGTCCGTCTACGACCCCTCGGCCTCGGCCTCGGCGGCCGTCACCGTGGTCCCGGGGACCGCGCCGAGCGTGACCCGGGTCCACGTCCAGCCGCCCTCTGTGGCCCAGGGTGCGACAGTCGTCGTCACCGGGACCGTCGCGGCGCACCGGGAGCGGCCGCACGCGCCGCGGCCGACCGGCGAGGTGCGGGTCACCGTCGACGGGTACGAGGTCGCAGCGGAGCTGCGGCCGGGTCACCGCGACAGCTCCTTCGCCGTGAGCGTGCCGACGACCGGTCTCGCCGTCGGGACGCACCGCGTGGTCGTCACGTACGACGGCGATCGCGTGTACGCGCCCAGCGAGGGCCACGCCACGCTCAAGGTTCGTCCCGCGGCGCGGCCGCGGTAGGCACACCCGGGATGGGCCGGTGGGTTCCCGCCGGCCCATCCCGGCCTGCATCCGGCGGCGGCGCCCGCCGGGGGCGTCGTGCGAAGATGCGGACTGCACCAGTCGGGTCGAGGGAGCGAGGTTGGCATGCGGGACGAGTGGGACGAGGCCGAGGGCACCGGTGCGCCGCGAGTGCTGCACGTCCTCCTCTACAGCGACCACCCCCAGACGCGTGACGCCGTGACGACGGGCGTCGGTCGGCGGGTCGCGAAGGACCTGCCCCCCGTCGAGTGGGTCGAGGTCGCGACGCACGACGCCGTCATCAGCCGCGTGGAGGCGGGCGGGCTCGACCTGCTGGTCCTCGACGGCGAGAGCGGCAAGTCCGGGGGCATCGGCCTGTGCAGGCAGCTCAAGGACGAGATCTTCCGCTGCCCGCCCGTGCTGCTGCTGCTCGGTCGCCGGGAGGACATGTGGCTCGCCGAGTCGGCCGAGCCGGAGGCCGTCGTGGCTCGCCCCCTGGACCCGATCGAGCTCCAGGAGACCGTGGCCGGCCTGCTGCGCGCCGCGGAGGCGACGCGGTGAGCGCACCGGCGGACCCTGCACCTGCCGAGGTTCGTCCCACGACGTGGCCGGGGCTGCTGATGGCCCTCATGGCCGGTGACGACCTCACCGCGGCCGAGGCCCGGTGGGCCATGGGCCAGGTCATGGTGGGGGAGGCGAACCCGATCCAGCTCGCCGGCTTCCTCGTGGCGCTGCGCGCCAAGGGTGAGACGGTGACCGAGATCGGCGGCCTCGTCGACGAGATGCTGGCGCACGCGCACCGGATCTCGGTGCCCGGTCCGGCTCTCGACATCGTCGGGACCGGCGGCGATCTCCACCGGACGGTCAACATCTCGACCATGGCCGCGTTCGTCGCGGCGGGCACGGGCGCGCGCGTCGTCAAGCACGGCGGCCGGGCCGTGTCGTCGGCGAGCGGGAACGTCGACGTGCTGGAGGCGCTGGGCGGACGCGTCGACCAGCCGCCGGCTCGCGTGGCCGAGATCGCCGAGGAGGTCGGCATCACGTTCTGTCCGGCGCCGGTCTTCCACCCCGCCATGCGGCACGCGGGCCCGGTGCGCAAGGGGCTCGCCGTGCCGACGGCGTTCAACGTGCTCGGGCCCCTCACCAACCCCGCTCAGCCCGCGGCCTCGGCCATCGGCGTGCCTGACGCGGCGATCGCGGCGCTCATGGCCGGCGTGCTCGCCGCGCGCGGCCGCGAGGCGTTCGTCTTCCGCGGTCACGACGGGCTGGACGAGCTCGCCGCGAACGGGCCCGCACAGGTCTGGTGGGTCCGCGACGGAGCCGTCACCGAGCACGAGATCGACCCCGTCGCGGAGCTCGGCCTCGACCGGATCTCCGTCACGGACCTGCGGGGCGGCGACGCCGCGGCCAACGCCGACGTGGCGCGGGCCGTGCTCGGTGGCGCGTCCGGCGCGGTCTCCCAGACCGTGCTGCTCAACGCGGCTGCCGGGCTCGTCGTGCTCGAGAGCGCGGCCGGCCGGGGCTCCGGGACGCTCGTCGACAGGCTGCGCTCCGCGCTCGACATCGCGGACGCCGCGGTGCGTGACGGGCGCGCGGCCGACGCGCTGCGGCGGTGGGTCGAGGCGACGTCACGCGACTGAGCGTGCG
>JAEWYD010000153.1 GCA_023462275.1 Actinomycetes bacterium | reverse complement strand
CAAGACCGCCGTCGTCGAGGGCCTCGCGCAGCGCATCGTCGCGGGCGACGTCCCCGAGTCGCTGCGCGGCAAGACGCTCGTCTCGCTCGACCTGGCCTCGATGGTCGCCGGCGCCACGCGCGACGCCCTCGCCGCCGCGCTGCCCGCCGTCCGCGGCGCCGGACACGTGACCAGCCCCGACCCCGAGGGCACGTACAAGGCGCTCGAGCAGTACGGCGTCGACCTCACGGCGGCGGCGCGCGAGGGCAAGCTCGACCCGGTGATCGGCCGCGACGCCGAGATCCGGCGCGTCGTGCAGGTGCTGTCGCGGCGGACCAAGAACAACCCGGTGCTCATCGGCGAGCCGGGCGTCGGCAAGACCGCCGTCGTCGAGGGGCTCGCCCAGCGCATCGTCGCGGGCGACGTCCCGGAGTCCCTGCGCGGCAAGCGCCTCGTGGCGCTCGACCTGGCGTCCATGGTGGCCGGGGCGAAGTACCGCGGCGAGTTCGAGGAGCGGCTCAAGGCCGTCCTCGAGGAGATCAAGGGCGCCGAGGGCGAGGTCGTCACGTTCATCGACGAGCTGCACACCGTCGTCGGTGCGGGCGCCGCCGAGGGGTCCATGGACGCCGGCAACATGCTCAAGCCCATGCTCGCGCGGGGCGAGCTCCGCCTCATCGGCGCGACCACCCTCGACGAGTTCCGCGAGCGCATCGAGAAGGACCCGGCCCTGGAGCGGCGCTTCCAGCAGGTGTTCGTCGGCGAGCCGAGCGTCGAGGACACCGTCGCGATCCTGCGCGGCCTCAAGGAGCGCTACCAGGCGCACCACAAGGTCGGGATCTCCGACGCCGCGCTCGTCGCCGCCGCCACCCTGGCCGACCGGTACATCCCCGCCCGTCAGCTGCCCGACAAGGCGATCGACCTCGTCGACGAGGCGGCGGCGCGCCTGCGCATGGAGCTCGACTCCTCCCCGGTCGAGATCGACGAGCTCCAGCGGACGGTCAACCGCCTGACCATGGAGGAGTCCTACCTCTCCGAGGCCGACGACGAGGCGTCGCGCGAGCGGCTCGAGCGGCTGCGCGCCGAGCTGGCCGACCGGCGCGAGGAGCTCGCCGCGCTCACCGCCCGCTGGGAGCGCGAGAAGGGCGCCCAGAACCGCCTCGGCGACCTGCGTGCGCGGCTCGACGAGCTGCGCGTGACCGCCGAGCGCCACCAGCGCGACGGCGATCTCGCGGCGGCGTCGCGCGTCCTGTACGGCGAGATCCCGGCGGTCGAGAAGGAGATCGCGGCGGCCGAGGCGGCGGAGGTGAACCGCCCGGCTGCGGACGTCGAGGCCCGGCCGGTCGGCACCGACGTCGACCTGCTCGAGGGCCCGGGCCGCGCGCCGATGATCGCCGAGAAGGTCGGGCCCGACGAGATCGCGGAGGTGGTCTCCGCCTGGACCGGCATCCCGACCGGCCGCCTGCTCGAGGGCGAGACGGCCAAGCTGCTGCGCATGGAGGAGGTCATCGGCGGCCGGCTCATCGGCCAGCGGCGCGCCGTCGCCGCCGTGTCGGACGCGGTCCGGCGCGCCCGCGCGGGCATCGCCGACCCCGACCGGCCCACCGGCTCCTTCCTCTTCCTCGGGCCGACGGGCGTCGGCAAGACCGAGCTCGCCAAGTCGCTCGCGGACTTCCTGTTCGACGACGAGCGGGCGATGGTGCGCATCGACATGTCCGAGTACGGCGAGAAGCACTCGGTCGCGCGGCTCGTCGGTGCCCCGCCCGGCTACGTCGGGTACGAGGAGGGCGGCCAGCTCACGGAGGCGGTCCGGCGTCGGCCGTACTCGGTCGTGCTGCTCGACGAGGTCGAGAAGGCGCACCCCGAGGTGTTCGACATCCTGCTGCAGGTGCTGGACGACGGGCGCCTCACCGACGGCCAGGGCCGCACGGTGGACTTCCGCAACGTCATCCTCGTGCTGACGTCGAACCTGGGCTCGCAGTTCCTCGTGGACGGCGCGCTCGACGACGCGGCGAAGCGCGAGGCGGTCATGGCCGCCGTGCGGGCCGCCTTCAAGCCGGAGTTCCTCAACCGGCTCGACGACGTCGTGCTGTTCGACGCGCTCAGCCTGGAGGAGCTCGGCCGGATCGTGGAGCTGCAGATCGTGCGCCTGCAGGAGCGGCTCGCCGAGCGCCGGCTCACCCTGCAGGTCACCCCGGCGGCGCGGGAGTGGCTCGCGATCGAGGGCTACGACCCGTCCTACGGTGCGCGGCCGCTGCGACGGCTCGTGCAGCGCGAGATCGGCGACCGGCTCGCCCGCATGCTGCTGGGCGGCGAGGTGCACGACGGCGGCACTGTCGTGGTCGACCGGCCGGCGGACGAGCTCGCCACGGGTCTGGAGCTGCGGGCCGTCTGACGGCGCCGGGCCCTCTGACGGCGCCGGGCCCGCTACCCGCCCGCCAAGTGCCGCGCAGGCCCCGGGCCCGGGGCGTAGCGTCGAGACGTGCGGGCCGACGACCCGGGCGCGGCGCTCCCAGGCGCCGTGCTCTTCGACCTCGACGGGGTGCTCACGCCCACGACCGACCTGCACATGCGCGCCTGGCGCGCCACCTTCGAGGCGTTCTTCGCCGCGGAGGGCGTGGGCCCGCCGTACGACGACGCCGACTACTACGCGCACGTCGACGGCCGGCCGCGCTACGACGGGGTCCGCGCCGTGCTCGCCTCGCGGGGCGTCGTCCTGCCGGAGGGCGAGCCGGCCGACCCGCCCGGCGCGCGCACCGTGTGCGGCGTCGGGAACGGGAAGAACGTCGTCGTGGACCGGCTCCTCGCCCAGGAGGGCATCGCCGCGTACCCGGGCTCGGTGGCGCTGCTCGCGGTGCTCGCGGCACGCGGCGTGCCCATGGCCGTCGTCTCGAGCTCGCGCAACACCGCGGCCGTGCTCGAGGCCGCGGGCATCGCGGACCGGTTCGCGGTCGTCGTCGACGGCGTGGTTGCGGCGCGCGAGCGGCTGGCGGGCAAGCCGGCGCCCGACACGTTCCTGCGCGCGGCGGCGCTGCTCGGCGTGCCGCCCGCAAGCGCCGTCGTCGTCGAGGACGCGCTCGCGGGGGTGGCCGCCGGGCGGGCCGGCGGCTTCGGCCTGGTGGTGGGCGTGGACCGCGGGGCGGGGGTCGCGCGGCTCCGCACCGCCGGCGCGGACGTGGTGGTCACCGACGTAGGAGAGCTGGTAGCGCGATGGCAGACCCCCTGACCGACCCCTCGGACGACCCGCTCGACGTCGACCCCGTCGGCGCCGACCGGCTCGACCGGCTCCGGTTCCCCGTGCACCCGTGGCGGCTGACAGAGACGGTCTTCGACGCCGAGGACCTGCGGCGGACCGAGACCCTCTTCGCCGTGGGGAACGGCTACCTCGGCATGCGCGGCAACCTGGAGGAGGGCCGCGACCGCCACAAGCACGGCACCTACGTCAACGGCTTCCACGAGACCTGGGCGATCCGCCACGCGGAGTCGGCGTACAAGCTGGCGGAGGTCGGCCAGACCATCGTCGACGTCCCGGACGCCAAGGTGATGCGCCTCTACGTCGACGACGAGCCGCTGCTCCTCTCCGTCGCCGACCTCGCCTCGTACGAGCGCACCCTCGACCTGGCCGACGGCGTCCTGCGCCGCGACCTCGTGTGGCGGACGCCGAGCGGGAACCGGGTGCGGGTGCGCACCCAGCGGATGGTGTCCTTCACCCAGCGCCACCTGGCCGTCATGACCTACGAGGTGACGCTCCTCGACAGGCCGGCTCCCGTCGTCGTCTCCTCGCAGGTCATCAACCGCGGCGAGGGCTTGGACGAGTACCGCGCCGTGCGGTCGGCCGCGGTGCCCGGGGTGACGGACCCCCGGCAGGCGCCCACGCCACCGGACCGCGTGCTGCACCCGGTGCTGCACTGGGGCGGCGAGGACCGTGCCGTCCTCGCGTACCGGACCGCCCGTTCCGGCATGACGCTCGCCGTCGCCGCGGACCACACCGTCGAGACCGAGGACGAGTACGAGGTCCTCACGCAGGTCGAGGAGCACGTCGCCAAGCAGGTGGTGCGGGTCCGGGCGCGGCCGGGGCACCCGCTGCGGATCACGAAGGTCGTCAGCTACCACACGTCGCGCGGCGTGCCGCCCCGTGAGCTGGTGGACCGCTGCCGTCGGACGCTGGACCGCGTGCGGGACGACGGCGTCGCGCAGCAGTTCGCCGACCAGCGCGCCTGGTTGGACGGCTACTGGGAGCGGTCGGACGTGGTGGTCGAGGGACTGCCGCACGTGCAGCAGGCGATCCGCTGGAACCTCTTCCAGGTCGCGCAGGCGGGCGCCCGGGCGGAGGGCGCGGGGATCCCCGCCAAGGGCGTCACCGGCGACGGCTACGAGGGCCACTACTTCTGGGACACCGAGATCTACGTCGTGCCGTTCTTCACCTACACGACGCCGCAGATCGCGCGGAACACCCTGCGGTTCCGGTACACGATGCTCCCGGCCGCCCGACGTCGGGCAGCGGACCTGGCCGAGCGCGGCGCCCTGTACCCGTGGCGCACGATCAACGGCGAGGAGGCCTCGGCCTACTACGCCGCCGGGACCGCGCAGTACCACATCGACGCGGACGTCGCCTACGCCGTCCTGGGCTACGCCCGTGCGACGGCCGACGACGAGTTCATGGCCAAGGAGGGCATCGACATCCTGGTCGAGACGGCCCGGCTGTGGGCCGACCTGGGCTTCTGGCGCGGGGAGGGGCCCGGCGCCTTCCACATCCACGGCGTGACGGGGCCGGACGAGTACACGACCGTGGTGAACGACAACCTGTACACGAACGTGATGGCGCGGGACAACCTGCGGCGCTCGGCGCAGGCGGTCCGCGACCTGGCGCGGTGGGCCCCGCAGGACCACGCCCGCATGGTCGCCCGTCTGGGGCTGGACCCGGCCGAGCCCGAGGTCTGGGACCGGGTGGCCGACGCGATGGCCATCCCGTTCGACAGGGGCCTCGGCATCCACCCGCAGGACTCCCAGTTCCACGAGCGCGAGGTGTGGGACCTGCCGAACACCCCGCGCGAGAAGCGGCCGCTGCTGCTGCACTACCACCCGCTCGTCATCTACCGGTTCCAGGTGCTCAAGCAGGCCGACGTCGTGCTCGCGACTTTCCTGCAGGGGCCCAGCTTCACGGCGGAGGAGAAGCGGGCCGACTTCGAGTACTACGACCCGATCACCACCGGGGACTCGACCCTGTCCGCCGTCGTGCAGTCGATCATGGCGGCGGAGGTCGGCTATCACGAGCTGGCGCTGCGGTACTTCGCCGACGCCCTGCTGGTGGACCTGGCCGACCTGCACGGGAACACGAGCGACGGCGTCCACGTGGCCTCCGCCGCGGGGGTGTGGGCGGCGGCCGTGCACGGCTTCGGGGGCATGCGACCGCGCGACGACGGACGCCTCGAGCTCGACCCGCGGCTGCCGCAGGGGTGGGCGGGGCTGACGTTCCCGCTGACCGTGCGAGGTTCGCGCGTGCGGGTGACCGTGCGCCCGGACGAGCTGGTGCTCGCGCTGGAGGCGGGCGGCGAGCTGGAGGTCCTGGTGCGCGGGGAGCCGGTGCGCGCGGGCTCCGGTGCGCCCGTGGTGGTGCCGCTCGAGGGGCAGGGGCCGCGGATCCCGGGGCGGCCGCGACCGCTGGCGCTGCAGGGCATGCGACGGCCCGACGGGAGCATCGTGACGGCGTCGGTGCCGCACCACAGCGGGCCGAACGGCTGAGGGCCGGGCAGGTTGTCCGGTTTATCGCGCGAGTGGTAGACTTCGAACAGGCGTTCGAAGGAGACCAGATGTCGTCGCAGAGCCGACCCAGCCCCTGGGGCGAGCTCGTGCGCGTCGTCGACGCGGCCTCGGAGGTGGCCCGGCGCGCGGCGGTGTGGACGGCGGAGGAGCGGCGCGCGTTCGTCGCGGACGTGGAC
>JAEWYD010000152.1 GCA_023462275.1 Actinomycetes bacterium | reverse complement strand
CCGCAGACCCGCGCCGCGAGGGTGGAGGAATGCCCCGCCGTCACGCCCGCCGACCCCGCGTGCACACCTCCCGCGGGCTGCGCCGCCGCCGCGCCGCCACCGCCCTCGTCGCCGTCGCAGCCGTGCTCGTCCCGACTGCCGCCGTCTGGCTCGCGTGGGGGCCGGTGAGCTCCGCCATCGGCCTGGCCGACGACGACGCGCCGCCGCACCTCTCCCGGTTCCCGGGCCTGGACGAGCTGGGGGCGACCGCGCCCGCCGGTGCCGCCGCCCCGCCGCTGGATGCGGGCGGCGCAGACCAGGCGGACGCCGCGGTCGACGACCCCGCCGACGCCCCGACCGGCAACGACGACCTCGACAACCTCGACCCCGAGCTCCGCCGGCGCTTCGTCGCGGCGCAGCAGGCGGCGTCCGCGGCCGGGTTCGCCCTGACGCTCACGTCCGGCTGGCGCTCGCCCGAGGAGCAGCAGGCGCTCGTCGACAAGGCGCTGGAGACGTACGGGAGCGCCGCGGAGGCCCACCGCTACGTGCTCCCGCCAGACCGCTCGGAGCACGTCGCCGGCCGCGCCGTCGACGTCGGCGACCAAGACGCCGCGGCCTGGCTTGGCGAGCACGGCGCCGAGCTCGGGCTCTGCCGCACCTACGCCAACGAGTGGTGGCACTTCGAGGCCATGCCGGCCGACGGCGTCTGCCCGGACCTCAGGGCCGACTCCTCCTGGGGCTGGTGAGGCGACGCCCGTCCCGGGCACGGGCGCGGCCTGATCGCCCTGCGCGAAGCCGCTACCACCCCGCCGCGCGCGCCGTGAATAATCCGAGACCTCACGCGAGGCCGGAGGCGCCATGGACACCGCACGCAGCGAGCCGGAGGCAGAGGCGCCGCCGCGCAGCACGCTCATCGCGCAGGTGTCCCAGCCGCTGCGGCGGTTCCTGGGCGCGGAGGCGTCCGGCGCGATCCTGCTGCTCGCGGCGACCGTGCTGGCCGTGGCGTGGGCGAACTCGCCCTGGTCCGGCACGTACGAGCGTCTGCTCGACGCGACCGTCGCCCTCACCTTCGACGGCGACGGCCTCGACATGACCCTGCACCACTGGGTCAACGAGGGCCTGATGACGGTGTTCTTCTTCGTCGTCGGGCTGGAGGTGCGGCGGGAGCTGGCGCTGGGCGAGCTGACGGACCGGCGCCGCGTCGTCGTGCCGCTCGTGGCCGGGACGCTGGGACTGCTCGTGCCCGCGGCGCTGTACCTCGCCGTCAACGGCCGGGGCGACGCCGCGGGCGGCTGGGGCGTCGTCATCGGCACGGACACGGCTTTCCTGCTCGGCGCGCTCACCGTCGTCGGGCCGCGGCTGTCCACCCAGCTCCGGCTCTTCCTGCTCACCATGAGCGTGGTCGACGACATCCTGGCCGTCACGGTGATCGGCGTCGCCTACTCCGACGCGATCCACTGGCCCTCGCTCGCCGTGGCCGTCGGGTGCCTGGCGGCGCTGGTGGCGCTGGGCCGACGGGGCGTGTGGCAGGCGTCGCCCTACGTGCTCGTGGTGGTCGTGCTGTGGCTGTCGACCCTCCGCTCCGGGCTGCACGCCTCGATAGCGGGCATGCTGTCCGGCCTGCTGGTGCCCGCCGTCGCCGCCCGCCGCGACCTCGTCGAGGACGCCGCCCGGGCCGCCAAGGCGTTCCGGCAGTCGCCGCTGCCGAGCGTCGGGCGGACGGCGCGGCGCGGCATCGAGCGCGCCGTCTCGGTGAACGAGCGGCTGCAGGAGGTGCTGCTGCCGTGGACGACGTTCGTCGTCGTGCCGCTGTTCGCCCTGGCCAACGCGGGGGTGGACCTGCGCGACGGAGTCCTCGGCGACGCGCTCCGCTCGCCCGTGACGTGGGGCGTGGTGCTGGGCCTGGTCGCCGGCAAGCTGATCGGGATCTCGCTCGGCACCTTCACGGCGGTGCGCCTGCGCTGGGGACGGCTGCCGCAGGGCGTCGGCCCGGGCCAGGTGGTCGGCGGCGCAGCGCTCTCCGGCATCGGGTTCACGGTCTCGCTGCTCATCGCCGAGCTCGCGTTCGGTGGCACGCCGGAGCACGACGACGCCGTCGTGGGCGTGCTGCTCGCGGCCGTCCTCGCGACGGCGCTGGGCTGGCTGGTGTTCGGCGCCGCCGCGCGGTGGCTCGGCGAGCGGACCGCCGAGCTGCCGCGCCTGCTGGCCGACCCGGTCGACCCGGCGCGCGACCACGTGCGCGGCCCGCACGATGCGCCGCTGACCGTCATCGAGTACCTCGACGTCGAGTGCCCGTTCTGCGCCAAGGCCACGGGGGTGGGCGCCGCGCTCCGCGCCCACTTCGGCGACGAGCTGCGCTACGTCGCCCGCCACCTCCCCCTGCCCGACGTGCACCCGCACGCCGAGCAGGCCGCGCTCGCGCTCGAGGCGGCGGGCCGGCAGGGCAGGTTCTGGGAGATGCTCGACCTGCTGTTCCGGCAGCAGGACCGCCTCGACCTGGAGGACCTGGTGGCGGCGGCGGACCGGCTGGATCTCGACGTCGACCGCTTCGTCGCTGACCTCGACGACCCGAGGCTGGCGGCGCGCGTGCGGGCCGACGTCGCGGGGGCGGAGGCGAGCGGGGCGCGCGGCACGCCGACGTTCTTCCTGCAGGACGAGCGGCACGTGGGCGCCTACGACGCCGTCACGCTCATCGCGAGGCTGGAGGAGCTCCGCGCAGGGGCGCCCACGCCGTCCTGAGCCCCGGCGGGCACCCGTCGCACGGGCCCGGCCCGATCCGGTCTACATGAGCGCCGCATGGCGGGGCTGGTGTAGACCACACCGGCCCGGTCTGCGGTGCGAGCGCCGACCGCTGCACCTCAGCGGCAGGTCTCCTCGCCCGCCCGCTGCTGCGCCAGGCGCACCTCGAGCCCGTCGAGCACCAGTTCCAGGCCCCACGCGAACCGGTCGTCGAGGTTCAGGGTGACCAGGTACGAGGTCACCTCGCCCAGGCGGGGAAACCGCTCGCGCGGCAGGGCGGCGAGCTCCCCAGCGACGACGTCCATCGCGTCCGACGGCGTGCCGCCCGTGGCCTCGACCGCGCGCATCGGCCCGGTCTCCTGCAGGACGAAGCCCTGGACGAACACCACCGAGACCATGAAGAGGGCGGCGGCCGCGCCCGCGGGGCTGAAGCCCGCGCCGCGGAAGACCGCCAGCGAGCGCTCCATGAGCTCCGCGGACACCGGCCCCACGACGAACCGTCCGGAGACGACGCGGGCGGCGTCCCGCCGGGACTTCAGGTGGTCGCGATAGCGGTTCGCCATGACCTTCACCTGCTCGCGCCACGGGCCGTCGGGGACGTCGAGGTCGATCCCGGCCTGGACTGCGTCGGCCAGGAGGTCGAGCAGCTCGTCCTTGTTACGGACGTGCCAGTAGAGGGACGCCGCCTGGACGTCGAGCTCGGCGGCGACCTTGCGCATCGTCAGGTCGTCGAAGCCGTCCCGCTCGAGGACGCGCAGCGCCGCGGCCGTCAGCGCCTCGCGCGTGATGGCGGGCGCGCGCCCCCGGCGACCCCTGGCCGCGTCCCGCTCGGCGTCCCGGAGATCCCGCTCGGCGTCGTGGCGACGGTCGCGCTCGTCGCGCTCGGCGTCGTGGGCACGGTCCCGCTCGGCCTTCGCGGCGTCCCGGCC
>JAEWYD010000151.1 GCA_023462275.1 Actinomycetes bacterium | reverse complement strand
CAGCCCGACACCCGCCAGGACGCCCACGAGCGCCAGCCGCCGCCCGCGGGGCAGCGCGACCCGGAGCCTCACGCGCAGCAGTCTGGGTGGCCGGGCGCGCGGTTGTCGAGGGGCACGGGTCGGGACTCCGATGCGTCAGTCGTCCGCGGTGGCGTCGCCGATGCCGTCGATCGCGGCGACCTCCTCGTCGCTCAGCGTCAGGTCGAGCGCCGCCAGGTTGGCCTCGATGCGACCGGCGTCCGTGGACTTGGGGATCACCACGACGCGGTGCCGGACGTGCCAGAGCACCACGACCTGCTGCACCGTCGCGCCGTGGGCGGAGGAGATCTCGCGCAGCACGGGGTGCTCGGCGTCCGTCCGCTTGAAGGGGCTGTAACCCTCGACGGCGACCTGGCGCTGGGCGTGGCCCGACAGCGTCATGAAGTCGTGGTCGGCGGGCGACCAGGGGATCTGGTTCAGCGCGGGCGCCTCGCCGGTGGCGTCGATGAGCTCGTCGATCTGCGCGAGCGAGTAGTTGCTCACCCCGATCGCCCGCACCAGCCCCTCGTCCCGGAGCTCGCGGAACGCCTGCCACGTGCTGGGCGTGGCGGCGCCGTTCGGGGGCCAGTGCACGAGCCAGAGGTCCACGTACTCGGTGCCGAGGAGCTGGAGCGAGCGCTCGAGCGTCTCCCGCTCGCGGCCCGCGGCCTCCGGGGGGAGCTTCGTCGTGAGGAAGACGTCGGCCCGGTCGAGGCCCGAGTCGGCCACCGCGCGGCCCACCTGGTCCTCGTTGCCGTACGCGGTCGCGGTGTCGACGTGGCGGTAGCCCACCTCGAGGGCGTGCCGGACGGCGTGGTAGCCGGCGTCGCCGTCGGACTGCCAGGTGCCGAGCCCGAGCAGCGGGATCGGGATGTCACCGGCAGGCGTGCGCAGGTCGAGCGTCGGTGCGGGGCTGGTCATGCCAGCAGTCTGCGGGACCTGCGGCCCAGGCGCCCACCCGAGGCGGGAGCGACGCTAGAGGACGTCGCACACGATCCAGGAGGGCGGTGGTCACGCATGAAGGTGCTCGTCTCGGTGGCCTCGCGCCACGGCGCGACGAGGGAGATCGGCGAGGCGATCGGGGACGTCCTGCGCGAGGCCGGCTTTGTGGTCGACGTGGCGGACCCCGACGACGTCGAGACGATCGAGCCCTACCAGGCCGTGGTGATCGGCTCGTCCGTCTACGTCGGGCGCTGGGCGGCGTCCGCGCGTGCGATGGTCGACCGGTGCGCGTCGGGTCTCGCCGCGCGCCCGGTGTGGATGTTCTCCTCCGGCCCGGTCGGGTCGCCGCCTGCCCCCGAGCTCGGTGCCGAGGAGGTGCCGGGGATCATGGCGCGGATCGGCGCACGCGGGCACCGCACGTTCCCGGGGCGCCTCGACAACGGCGGGCTGGGCCTCGCCGAGCGCGCCGCGGTGGCCCTCCTGCAGGCGGAGCAGGGCGACTTCCGGGTGTGGCGCGACGTGGAGGACTGGGGCGCGGCGATCGCCGCGCAGCTGCACGCCGACGAGATCCGGCACCTCGACGTCGTCCACTGACCTCAGGCGGAGTCGCGCACCACGAGCTCGGACTGGAAGATGACCGGCTCGTCGGGCTCCTCGCCGCCCCCGAGGATGTCCAGGAGCAGCTCGGCAGCGCGCCGGCTCATCTCGACGACGGGGTTGTGCACGGTGGTCAGCTGGGGCGACGTCGACACGGCCACGCCCAGGTCGTCGAAGCCGACCACCCGCACGTCGCCGGGCACCGAGCGGCCCTGGCGGCTCAGCTCGCCCATCGCGCCGGCGGCCATGAGGTCCGACGCCGCGAAGACGCCGTCGATGTCGGGGTAGGCGGCCAGCAGCCGCTCCATGGCGGCGGCGCCGCCGGCGGACGTGAAGTCGCCGCGGGCCATCGCCTCGTCCGACAGGCCCGCGGCGTGCAGCGCCGCCCGCCAGCCGGCGAGCCGGTCGACACCCGCAGCCATGTCGAGCGGGCCGGCGATCGTGGCGATGCGCGTGCAGCCGGCGGCGACCAGGTGCTCGGTCGCCAGGCGCGCGCCGTGCGCGTTGTCGGAGTCGACGTACGGCAGCTGGTCGGCGCCGATCCAGGGCCGGCCCACGAACACGCAGGGCAGGCCGCAGTCCATGAGCACCTGGTTGAGGCCGTCGTCGCGGTGGTGCGAGACGACGACGGCGCCGTCCACGTGCCGGTTGGCCAGGTAGCTGGCGGTCCGCTGCGAGCCCTCGCCGCGGCGCGCGATGAGGAGGATGAGCTGGATCGTCGTCGGCTCGAGGGCAGCGGTGATGCCCTGCAGCGTGCCGGCGAAGTACGGGTCGGTGAGCACGCGCTCGTCGGGCTCCGGCACCACGAGCGCGAGGGAGTCCGTGCGCCGGGTCACGAGGCTGCGCGCCGCCCGGTTCGGGATGTAGCCGAGCTCGGCGATCGCCGCGTCGACCGCGGCCTGTGCGGAGGGGCTGACCTTGAGGCCCCCGTTGATCGCGCGCGACGCGGTCGAGCGGGACACGCCCGCCGCGTGGGCGACCTCCTCGAGGGTCGGCGCGTGCCGCTGCAGAAGGCGCTTCTGGTCCATCACGACTACCTGCTCCCTGGGCTCTGCGGGTGCGCGCCGGCCGCGATGCCGGCGTACCAGAGCCCCGATCTCTTGATGATGCGCTCCTGGGTCGCGAAGTCCACGTGCACCAGTCCGAACCGCTTGGTGTAGCCCCACGCCCACTCGAAGTTGTCGAGCAGGGTCCACACGAAGTACGCCCGCACGTCGGCGCCCCGGGCGGCCGCGTCCTGGACGGCGGCGACGTGGGCCGCGAGGTAGGCCACGCGCTCGACGTCGTCCACCTGGCCGTCGTCGCCGACGGCGTCCGGGAACGCCGCGCCGTTCTCGGTCACGGCGAGCGCGCAGCCGGCGGGGCCCGTGTACTCCTCCTGGAGGCGCAGGAGCAGACGCGTCAGCCCCTCCGGCTGGATCTCCCAGCCCAGGTCGGTGGTCGGCAGGCCGCGCGGCACGCGGAAGACGTCGTCGGCCGCGGGCAGCGGGTTCGCGGCGGAGCCGGCGCTGGCCACGGCGCTCGGCGGGCGCCGCCGGCTGACGGCCGTGCCGTGGTAGTAGTTCACGCCGAGGACGTCGATGGGGGTCGCGATCGTGGCGAGGTCCCGGTCGCGGATGTGGTCGGCCAGGCCCAGGTGGGCGGTGTCCGCCAGGACGTCGTCGGGGTACGCCCCGCGGAAGATCGGGTCCAGGAAGATGCGGTTCCACTGGCCGTCGACGCGCCGCGCCGCGGCGACGTCGTCGGGGTCGTCCGGGTCCGCGGGGTCGGTGAGGTCCAGGTTGAGCGCGATGCCGAGCGTGGCGTCGGGGGCGCGCGACCGCAGCTCGGCCGCCACGGTGCCGTGGGCGAGGAGCAGGTGGTGGACGGCGGCCAGCGAGGCCCGGCGGTCGCGGCGCCCGGGCGCGTGGTGGCCGGTGCCGTAGCCGAGGTAGGCCGAGCAGAACGGCTCGTTCAGCGTCGTCCAGACGTCGACCCGGTCGCCCAGCGCCTCGTGCATCCCGATCGCGTAGTCGGCGAACCGGTGCACGGTCTCGCGGTCGGTCCAGCCCCCACGCTCCTCGAGCGCCTGCGGCAGGTCCCAGTGGTAGAGGGTCAGCCAGGGCTGGATGCCGCTCGTGAGCAGCTCGTCGACGAGGCGGGAGTAGAAGTCGAGGCCGCGGCGGTTCACCGTCACGCCGTCGGGCCGCACCCGCGCCCAGGAGGTGGAGAACCGGTACGCCTGGAGGTTCATGCGGCGCATGAGGGCGACGTCCTCGGCGTACCTGAAGTAGTGGTCGCAGGCGACCTCGCCGTCCTGGTCGTCGACGACGGCGCCGGGGACGCGGCAGAAGGCGTCCCAGATGGAGTCCTGGCGGCCGTCGAGGTGGGCCGCACCCTCGATCTGGAAGGCGGCGGTGGCCGCGCCCCAGAGCAGGCCCGCCGGAGCCCCGTGGGCGGACGCGCTCGTCGTCATCAACTGTCCTCGTCCGGTCCGGCGGCCGTCACAGCGGGGAAGAGGGAACGCTCGCAGGTGAGAGCGGTCCCACGCGGGTGCATCCTCCTGCCGGCGCGAGCCGGTGTCAACACGCCGCGCCCGGGCCGGTGGCCCGCGCGCGCGAGAATCGTAGCCCGCGGCCCGGCCCGCTCAGGCGCGCGCGCGGCCGAGCCACTGCGCACCCGCGTGCTCCTCCGCGGCGACGATGCGCGCGACCGACCGGGCCGCCGCCTGCTCGATGGCCGAGCCGAAGATCGGCACGGTCGCCCGCAGGTCCGCCTCGACCTGCACGGTGGACGCGCCGGCCCCGTCCGCGGTGAGGCGCAGGGAGCCGGTGAGGCGGACGGGCGCGCCGACGATCTCGGCGACGAGCGTGCCGACGCGCCCCTCACCGTCGACCCCCTCCCACGCCTCGACCTCGCGCACCTCCAGGCTCGACCCGACGAGCGGGCGGAACTGGGCCGGGATACCGGCGGTCGCCACCTGCCGCCGCGAGGTGACGGTGAAGGCGGACGCCGGGCCGCCGACCACCGCGACGCCGTGCGGGTGCGCACCCGCCGCGCGCACGCGAGCGGCGACGAACTCCTCGTCCGCCATCATCGCGGCGACGCGCGCGGGATCGGCGGCGTAGTGCACGGTGGCACGCAGCAGCACGGCCGTCTCCTGGTTCTCCGGGTCCTCCGGGCAGGGGCCGACCAACGACCCCGCAGGGAGCGAGGCTAACAAGCCCGGGGGCGTGGGGACCTAGGCTTTCGCTCGTGTCCACCCTCAGCGACCTGGTGTCCCGGTACGCCGAGCTCCCCGCGCACGACGTCGAGTGGCTGCACCTCCTCGTCGGCGACTGGCAGCTGATCTCCGACCTGGCCTTCGCCGACCTCGTGCTCTGGCTGCGTGCCGCGGACGGCAGCTTCGTCGCCGTCGCGCAGGCGCGGCCCTCGACGGGCGCCACCGTGCACTACGACGACGTCGTCGGCAGCCACGCGCCCGAGGGCCTGCGGCCGCAGCTGGAGCGTGCGCTCGAGCAGGTTGCGATCCAGCGGTCGCGCGAGCCCCGGTGGTTCGGGACATACGCGGTGCGTGAGGAGGCGGTGCCGGTCGTCCGCGACGGCCGGGCGATCGCCGTGATGGCCCGCCAGACGAACCTCGGCGGGGTGCGCACGCCGAGCCGGCTCGAGCTGAACTACGTCGAGGCCGCGGACGACCTCGTCGGGATGGTGTCGCGGGGGGAGTTCCCGGCGCCCAACTCGCCGACCGGGCCCCGCCGTGGCGCGCCCCGGGTGGGTGACGGGCTGATCCGGCTCAACTCCGAGGGCGAGGTCCTCTACGCGAGCCCCAACGCGCTCAGCTGCTTCCACCGGCTCGGCGTGCTCGGCTCGCTCGTCGGCGAGTCGCTGGCGGAGGTGACCACCGAGCTCCTCGAGGAGAGCTCGCCCGTCGACGAGTCGCTGCCGCTCGTGGTGACGGGCCGCGCGCCCTGGCGCACCGACGTCGAGGCGCGCGGCGTGTGCGTGTCCCTGCGCGCGGTGCCGCTCACGGAGGACGGCCAGCGGCTGGGCGCGGTGCTCATGTGCCGCGACGTCTCGGAGCTGCGGCGCCGCGAGCGGGAGCTCATCACCAAGGACGCGACGATCCGCGAGATCCACCACCGCGTGAAGAACAACCTGCAGACGGTCGCGGCGCTGTTGCGCCTGCAGGCCCGGCGCATGCGGTCACCCGAGGCGCGCGCCGCGCTGGACGAGGCGATGCGGCGCGTGTCGACCATCGCGCTCGTGCACGAGACCCTGTCGCAGGCGCTGGACGAGGCGGTCGACTTCGACACCCTGGCCGACCGGAGCCTGCACCTGGCGGCCGACGTCGCCTCGGCGGACCACTCGGTGCGGACCGTGCGCCGGGGGACGTTCGGCATGGTGCCCGCCGAGGGGGCGACGGCCCTGGCGCTCGTGCTGACCGAGCTCGTCACGAACGCCGTGGAGCACGGGCTGGCCGGTCAGTCCGGCACGGTGGAGATCACGGCCGAGCGCTCGGGGGCTCACCTGCACGCCGTCGTCGCGGACGACGGCGTGGGCCTGGACCCGGAGCACGGGCCCTTCACGGGCCTCGGGACGCAGATCGTGGAGACGCTGGTCCGCAACGAGCTGCGCGGCACCATCACGTGGGAGGGCCGGGAGGGCGGCGGCACCCAGGTGGTGCTCGAGGTGGAGCTTCGGGACCGGCGCCCGAGCTGAGGGGCGGGTCCGGACAGTCGTCGGCCCTGGGACCGCAGGGGGCGGAGGGTCCCAGGGC
>JAEWYD010000150.1 GCA_023462275.1 Actinomycetes bacterium | reverse complement strand
GCCTGGCGACGGTGCCGACGACGCCGGAGGCGGCGCCCGGGGTCGTCGCCGCGCCGCAGACGGCCGAGTGGGAGACGACGAACATCCACCAGGTCGCGTCGGCGCTGACGGCGACGGCCTTGGCGCGCGAGGAGAGCCGCGGCGGGCACTACCGCGAGGACTTCCCCGCCCGCGACGACGCCTGGCTGGTGCGGCTGGTGGCGTCCGTGGACCCGGCGGGGGAGCTGCGCATCGACCGCGCGCCGGTGGCGGGCCCCGAGCGGTTGACGGGCGAGCGGTCGACGGGCGACCGGGCGGGCCGGACGTCGTCGGACGTGCGCGCCTGAGCGCGCCTCAGGCGAGCGACAGGAACAGCTTCTGGAGCTTGGCGCGGTCGATGCCGGCCGCGTCCTCGCCCTCGGTGAGGCAGTGCTCGAGCCCCGTGGCCACGATCGAGAAGCCGGCGCGGTCCAGCGCCTTGGACGCCGCCGAGAGCTGGGTCACGACGTCGGCGCAGTCCGCCCCGGACTCGAGCATCTTGATGACGCCGCCGATCTGGCCCTGGGCGCGGCGGAGGCGGTTGATGACCGGGGTCATCTCCTGAGGGTCGAGCTGCATGGGCCGCGTCCTTCCTCCGCTCGGCCACGTGCGTGGCACCCGGTCGCACCGTACCGTGCCGACTCCGGCGCCGAGTGGCCTACCGGTCGGTACGGTGGCGACGCGCGACCGCGGGTCGCAGTCGCCGGCCACGCGCCCTCTGATCATACGGTTGGGGGTATGGCCCGGGCTAGGGTCGGGGGGTGAACCTCGACCCGCAGTGGCTCCGCACCGTCGTCGCGCTGGCGCTGGACGAGGACCTCGGGCCCGCGCCCGGCCGCGACGTCACCACGCAGGCGACCGTCCCGGCCGACGCCGTCGGCACCGCGCGGCTCGTCGCCCGCGCCCCGGGCGTGGTCGGCGGCCTCGTCGTCGTCCCCGAGGTGCTGGACCAGGCGGCCGCCCGGCTGGGGCTGCCTGCCGTCGCCTGGGCACCGCGGGCGGCCGACGGCGACGCGGTGGTGGCGGGCGACGTCCTCGTGGAGCTCACCGGACCGGTGCGGGTGCTGCTGGTGGCCGAGCGCACGCTGCTGAACCTCGTCAGCCGCGCGTCCGGCGTCGCGACGCACACGCGGCGCTGGGCGGACGCTCTGGCGGGCACGGGTGCGACGGTCCTCGACACGCGCAAGACGACGCCGGGCCTGCGCGCGCTCGAGAAGTACGCAGTGCGGTGCGGCGGCGGGGCCAACAAGCGCATGGGCCTGTACGACGTCGCCATGATCAAGGACAACCACGTGGTCGCCGCGGGCTCGGTGGCGGCGGCCGTCGCGGCCGTGCGCGAGGCGTTCCCGGACGTCGCCGTGCAGGTCGAGGCGGACACCCTCGACCAGGCGATGGAGGCCCTCGACGCGGGCGCCACCTTCCTGCTCCTGGACAACATGCCGACGCCGCTGCTGACCGAGGTCGTGGCTGCCGTCCGGGCGCGCGAGGCCGAGACTGGCCCCGTCGAGCTTGAGGCCACCGGGACGCTCACGCTGGACCGCGCGGCCGAGGTGGCCGCCACCGGCGTCGACTACCTCTCGGTCGGCGGCCTCACCCACTCCTCGCCGATCCTCGACGTCGCCCTGGACCTCGCGCCGACTAGGATCCGCCCGTGACCCAGGACGCCCCCGAGCTGCCCGACGACGCCGCCGACCTGCCCGAGCAGATGCGCGTGCGGCGCGCCAAGCGCGACCGCATGCTCGCGGAGGGCCGCGAGCCGTATCCCGTCGGCGTCCCGGTCACCCACACGATCGGGCAGGTCCGCGCCGATCACCCCGAGCTGGCCGCCGGCGAGGAGACCGCCGACGTCGTGGGCGTTGCCGGCCGCGTCGTCTTCCTGCGCAACACCGGCAAGCTGTGCTTCGCCACGGTGCAGGACGGCGCGGGGGAGCGCCTGCAGGTCATGCTGAGCCAGGCGGTCGTCGGCGAGGAGTCGCTCGAGGCGTTCAAGACCGACGTCGACCTCGGCGACCACCTCTTCGCCCACGGCCGCGTGATCAGCTCGCGCCGCGGCGAGCTGAGCGTCATGGCGGACGAGTGGCGGCTCGCCGCGAAGGCCCTGCGGCCCCTCCCCGTGCTCCACAAGGAGCTGTCGGAGGAGGCTCGCGTCCGCAACCGCTCCGTCGACCTCATCGTGCGGCCAGCCGCGCGCAGCATGGTCCGCGTCCGCGCCGACGTCGTCCGCTCGCTGCGCGAGAACTTCCACCGCCGGGAGTTCGTCGAGGTCGAGACGCCGATGCTGCAGACGCTGCACGGCGGTGCCGCGGCGCGGCCGTTCGTCACGCACATGAACGCGTTCGACATCGACCTGTATCTGCGGATCGCCCCCGAGCTGTTCCTCAAGCGCGCGGTGGTAGGCGGCGTCGACCGGGTGTTCGAGATCAACCGCAACTTCCGCAACGAGGGCGCCGACTGGGCGCACTCGCCGGAGTTCGCGATGCTCGAGGCGTACGAGGCCTACGGCGACTACGACACGATGGCGGCGCTGACCCGCAACCTCGTGCAGACGGCCGCCCAGGACGCCCTCGGCGGCACGCTCGTCACCCTCCCGGACGGCACCGAGTACGACCTCGGCGGGGAGTGGACCACGCTCGGCCTGTACCCGTCGCTGTCGGCGGCGCTGGGCGAGGAGATCACTCCAGAGACGTCGGTCGCGCACCTCATGGCGCTCGTCGAGCGGTTCGACCTCCAGGTGGACCCGGCCCGGCAGAACCACGGCAAGCTCGTCGAGGAGCTGTGGGAGCACCACGTGGGCCACGGCCTGCACGCGCCGACGTTCGTGCGCGACTTCCCGGTCGAGACGAGCCCGCTCACCCGCGATCACCGCACCATTCCCGGCGTCGTGGAGAAGTGGGACCTGTACGTGCGCGGCTTCGAGCTCGCGACCGCGTATTCCGAGCTCGTCGACCCGGTGGTCCAGCGCCAGCGGTTCGAGGACCAGGCGCGCCTCGCCGCGGCCGGCGACGACGAGGCGATGCGGCTCGACGAGGACTTCCTCGTCGCGATGGAGCACGCGATGCCGCCGGCCGGCGGAATGGGCATGGGAATCGACCGGCTCCTCATGGCCCTGACGGGTCTGGGAATCCGCGAGACCATCCTGTTCCCGCTGGTCCGGCCCGCGCACTGACGCTCCCGCCGAGCAGCGCCCCGACGAGGGCCGCCACGCCGACTTCCGCCCCACCGCGTTCCGGCCCACCGAGTTCCGGCCCGGTCGCCCCTGCCCGCGCACGGGCTCCTCACGTGGGGCCGCCGTAGGATCGACGCATGAGCGGATTTCTCGACGCCCTCGCGGCCCTCGTGCCGTCCGTCGCCGTCGGGCTGGTCTTCTGGTTCGCGATGCGCGCGATCATCCGCGCCGATCGTCGCGAGCGCGCCGCAATCACGCGCCTCGAACAAGCCTCGGCGCGTGCCGAGAAAAGCGCGGAGTAAACATTCTCGCTGCTGCGGACGGGCGACAGCCTGGGGTACGGTTTTAGCCAAGGCGTACGGACGCGTACGCCTTTTCGCGGACGAGAGAAGGCATCCATGGCACAGAAGGTTCAGGTCGTCCTCGTGGACGACATCGACGGGGGCACCGCTGACGAGACCGTCACGTTCTCCCTCGATGGTGTCGCGTACGAGATCGACCTCAGCGCCAGTAACGCCGCGCAGCTGCGGGAGGCCTTCGCGCCGTGGGTGGGCGGTGGCCGCCGCGTCGGTGGTCGTGCCCGGACGCCGCGCCGCAGCGCCCCGCGCAGCTCGGGTGGCCGGAACACCGAGATCCGCGAGTGGGCCCGCGCCAACGGGTACTCCGTGAGCGAGCGGGGCCGCATCCCCGCCGAGGTCAAGGCGGCCTTCGAGGCGCGCTGACCAGTCGAGCGACGAGGAGGGCCCGGGAGCGATGCTCCCGGGCCCTCGTGCTGTGCTGCTGCGTGCACCGCGGGCGGTGCTCAGCGCATCGTGCTCAGCGGTCGACCGTCAGCTCCCGCGCCCGCGCGTACTGCGCGCGCACCTGCGGCGTCGGCTCGGCCGAGAAGGTCTCGACCTGCGACGTCGACCACTCCGGCAGGGGAGCGGCGGGGTCGGCCTGCGCGGCCAGCACCCAGGCGGCCTGGCGCGCGGCGCCGTCGGCCACGTACTCGCCGGGCTCCGGCACCTGGACGTCGAGGCCGAGGACCGCGGGAGCGATCCGCCGCACGGCCTCCGACTGGGCGCCGCCGCCGATGAGGCGGACGCGCTCGGCCGGGACGCCGAGCACCTGCATGGCCTCGAGGCCGTCCGCCAGCCCGCAGAGCATGCCCTCCACGGCCGCGCGCGCGAGGTGCGCGGGCGTCGTGTTGGCCAGGCGCATGCCGTGCAGGGCGCCCGTGGCGTTGGGCTTGTTCGGCGTCCGCTCGCCCTCGAGGTAGGGGACGTGCACGAGGCCGTCGGCCCCCGCGGGAGCCTCGAGCGCGAGCGCCGAGAGCCCCGGGTGGTCGACGCCCAGGATGCGGCGGGCCGCGTCCAGCACCCGTGAGGCGTTGAGCGTGCACGCGAGCGGGAGGAACGCCCCGGTCGCGTCGGCGAACCCGTTCACCATGCCGGACGCGTCCGTCGTCGGGCTGGCCGAGACCGCCGAGACGACGCCGGACGTGCCGATCGAGATCGCGACGTCGCCGGCCCGCATGCCGAGAGCCAGGGCGGCGGCGGCGTTGTCGCCGGCGCCCGGGCCGAGGAGGCGGCCGTCGACGGTCGCGGCAACCTCGGTCGGGCCGAGGACCCGGGGGAGGATGAGCGAGCGGCCGAACGCCATCTCGAGGAGGTCCATCCGGTACGCCCCGGTCGACGGCGACCAGTAGCCGGTCCCGGAGGCGTCCGAGCGGTCGGTGGTCAGCGCGGACAGGTCCGGGCCGAGCGGCGACTCGTCGGCCGGGCCGTAGCCGGCCAGCCGCCAGGTCAGCCAGTCGTGCGGCAGGCAGACGGCGGCGACGCGGGCTGCGCTCTCGGGCTCGGCGTCGCGGAGCCAGCGCAGCTTCGTGATGGTCAGCGAGGCGACCAGCACCGAGCCGCAGGCCTGCGCCCACGCGGCAGCGCCGCACTCGACGTCGCCCTCGCCCAGCTCGGCGATGAGGTCCAGGGCCGCCTGGGCGGACCGGGTGTCGTTCCACAGGAGGGCGTCGCGCACGACGCGTCCCTCGGCGTCGAGGGCGACCATGCCGTGCTGCTGGCCGCCGACGGAGACGGCCGCGACGTCGTCCAGGCCACCGGCCTCGGCGATCGCCGTCTGCAGCGCGTCCCACCAGTGCTTCGGGTCGACGGCGGTGCCGTCGGGGTGGCTCGCCCGCCCGCTGCGGACGAGAGCGCCCGTCGCGGCGTCACGGACCACGACCTTGCATGACTGGGTGGAGGAGTCCACCCCGGCCACGAGCGTCATCGGAGCTCCTTGTTCGTGCGCCCGGCCCCGGCGGCAGGTGCCGCCGGGGCCGGGCTCGGGACGGGACGGGTCAGCGGGCGCCGATGGCGTGCTCGAGGGCCAGCTGGTTCAGGCGGACGAAGTGGTACTCGCGGGCGCCGAGCGCGTCGACGTCCACGTCCTCGTACGCGGCGGTGTTGGCGAGGAAGGACTCGAGGGTCTCGCCCTCGTCCAGCGTCGGCTTGGCCAGGTCGAAGACGCCGGCGGCCTGCAGGGCCTCCTGGACCTCGGGGTCGGCGCGGAACGCCAGCGCCCGCTCCTTGAGCAGGATGTAGGTCGCCATGTTCGCGGCGGCCGACTCCCAGACGCCCTCGGCACCCTCGGTGCGGGACGGCTTGTAGTCGAAGTGCACCGGGCCGGTGTACTTCGGGCCACCGCTCGGGAAGCCGTTCTCGAGCAGGTCGACCGTGGCGAAGGCGGAGAACAGGTCGCCGTGGCCGAAGACCAGGTCCTGGTCGTACTTGATGGACCGCTGACCGTTGAGGTCGATGTGGAACAGCTTCTCGCACCACAGCGCCTGGGCCAGGCCGGTCGTGTAGTTCAGGCCCGCCATCTGCTCGTGGCCGGTCTCGGGGTTCAGGCCGACGATGTCGCCGTTCTCGAGGCGGTCGATGAGGGCGAGCGCGTGGCCGATCGTCGGGAGGAGGATGTCGCCCCGCGGCTCGTTCGGCTTCGGCTCCAGGGCGATCTTCAGGTCGTAGCCCTTGGACTTGATGTAGCCGGCGACGGTGTCGATGCCCTCGGCGTAGCGGGCGTGCGCGGCGTAGAGGTCCTTCGAGGCGTCGTACTCGGCGCCCTCGCGGCCACCCCACATGACGAACGTCTTCGCGTCGAGCTCGGCGGCGAGGTCGACGTTGCGCAGGATCTTGCGCAACGCGTAGCGGCGGACCGCGCGGTCGTTCGAGGTGAACGCGCCGTCCTTGAACATCGGGTGGCTGAAGGTGTTGGTGGTGACCATCTCCACCTTGATGCCGGTCTCCGCGAGCGCGCCCTTGAAGCGGGCGAGGATGCGGTCGCGCTCGGCCGCGTCGGAGCCGAACGGAACGACGTCGTCGTCGTGGAACGTCACGAACGAGGCGCCGAGCTCAGCGAGCTTGTGGACGGAGACGACCGGGTCCAGGTCGGCGCGCGTGGCGTCGCCGAACTGGTCGCGGGCGGACCACCCGACCGTCCAGAGGCCGAAGGAGAACTTGTCCTCGGGGGTGGGCTTGCGAACCATCTGTACTCCTCGTCGAGACATGGGGGACCGGGTGCGGTCGCCACGGGCGGGTCGACCCGCCGAGATTTGTTGTTCCGCTGAACTTATGCCGGATCGGCGGTAGGGTCAAGGCCATGCCGCAGCCGGGGAGGGTGGAGAACCGCGGTCGTGCCGCGCGCCAGGAGAGTCTGCGCCACCACAACCTGGCCCTCACGCTGCGCCACGTACTGGAGGCGCCGAGCCCGGTCTCGCGCGCCGACATCGCCGCGGCGACCGGCCTGACGCGTGCGACGGTGTCCGCTCTCGTCGACAGCCTGCTCGAGGCGCAGTTCGTCGCGGAGCTCGAGCCGGTCGCGGCGCAGCGGGCCGGGCGGCCCGCGGTGCCGCTGGTGCCCGCCCGCGGGACCGTCGGTGCGGTCGGCATGGAGATCAACGTCGACTACCTGGGCGTCCGCGCGATGGACCTCGGGGGGCGGGTGCTCACCGAGCGGATCGAGCTCGGCAACTTCCGCAACAGCCGGCCCGAGTCGGTCCTCGACCGCCTGGCCGCGCTGGCCGACCCGGTGCTGGCGCTCCTCTCCGCCGACGGCGTGCGCATCGTGGGGACGGCGCTGGCCCTGCCCGGCCTGGTCGACGACGTCACGGGCCCCCTGCGCTTCGCGCCGAACCTCGGCTGGCGGGACGTGGACGTCATCGGCCTGCTGGCCCGCGACCCCGTGCTCAGCGGGCTGCCCCCGCGGCTGGGCAACGAGGCGAACCTGGCCGCACGGGCGGAGGCGCGCGTGCGCCGCGGGAACCCGTCGAGCTTCGTGTACGTGTCGGGCGAGGTCGGCATCGGTGGCGCGATCGTCCAGGACGGGGCGATCTGGGGCGGCCCGCACGGCTGGAGCGGCGAGATCGGGCACACCGTCGTGGGCACGACCGGGTCGTTCGACGACGGCGGCACGCTGGAGTCCTTCGCAGGTCAGGACGCCATCGCCGCCGCCGCGGGCCTGCCGGTGGGCTCCACCGCGGCCGACATCGTGGCGGCCGCCCGGGGAGGGGACGAGCGGGCGCTCGCGGCGCTCGAGGTGGCCGGTGCCGCGCTCGGCGTCGCGCTGGCGAACGTGGCGAACACGGTCGAGGTGCAGCACGTGGTCCTCGGTGGCAACTACGCCGAGATGGCGGACTACCTGCGCGCGCCCGTGCTGCGCCAGCTGGAGCGGCGTGCCATCACGGCGCCGTGGGCGCGGATCGAGCTCAGCGTGGCGCTGGCCAGGCAGTACCCGGCCATGACCGGCGCCGCCCTCGACGCGCTGCAGACGCTGGTGGAGGAGCCGGCGGCCTGGCTGGCCGTCTGACGCGTCACCCGCGCGGAGCACGCCACTGGACCCCACGTGGGGCCAGGGATTATGTTCAGCCCGGCAACAAATCTCAGCCGAGCGTTCGTTGCTTCCGACGCCGGCACCCAGGGCCCGGCCTTCGCTCGGACACGGGCCGACGGGTGCCGGCGTCGTCCCATTCCCGGCGGCGTCGGGCGGCGCGAGCAGGCGCCGGTCCCTCCTCGCCGAGAGGCGCGCGCGGGACCCTCGCGGCCACGCCCGCAGTCGGCGTCGGGGGACCGTCGTCCGGGCGCCCTAAGCGCGCCCGCGGACAGCCCCTGGAGGGTCATCCGGTCCCTCCCGCACGGGCCGCCGGGGCGCTCGCCGAGCCCGCGGTCCGGCTCTCCTCGAGCGGCCGTCGAGGGGGTCTTTCCCGGCCTCCACCGTGCCCGCAGACTCGCCAGATCGGTGGGAGCGCTCCGACTGTCGGCCTTGAGTTCAACTTGTGATCACATCGTGACCCCAGAGCCTTGTCTGGCATTCCTTCGACCCTTAGGTTCAGCGAGTCAACAAATCTGGCGCCCCTCGCAGCCGCCCGTGCGCGGCGGCGGGCCCAGGGGTGTTCGGCTGAAGGCATGCTCCCGGAACGGCCGGCGAGCGCCTCGACGAAGGGTGACGAAGATGTCATTGCGCAAGTTCAAGACGGTCGCCGCCGTGGCGACCGCCGCCCTCCTCCTCGGCGGCCTGGGCGCGTGCTCCTCCGAGCGCGACGACAACAAGGGTGGCGAGGCCACCTCGGGCGCCGGCGAGACCGCCGCTGCTCCGAGCGACGTCACGATCGGCGTCGCGATGCCCACGCGCTCCCTCGAGCGGTGGAACAAGGACGGCTCGCAGCTCGAGAGCCTCCTGAAGGACGAGGGCTACAAGGTCGACCTGCAGTATGCGGACAACAAGGTCGACCAGCAGATCTCGCAGATCCAGAACATGATCAACGGCGGCGCGAAGATCCTCGTCATCGCTTCCATCGACGGCACCGCGCTCGCGCCGATCCTGGCGACCGCGAAGCAGCAGGACATCACGGTCGTCGCCTACGACCGCCTGATCAACGAGAGCCCCGACGTCGACTACTACGCGACGTTCGACAACTACCGCGTCGGCCAGATGCAGGGTCAGTACATCGAGGAGGCCCTCGACCTGAAGAACGCGGCCGGCCCGTTCACCCTGGAGCCCTTCGCCGGTTCGCCCGACGACAACAACGCCAAGTTCTTCTTCTCCGGCGCGTGGGACGTCCTGCTGCCCTACGTCGAGAGCGGCAAGCTGACCATCCCGTCGGGCAAGTCGCCGGCGAGCAACGACGAGTGGCAGAGCATCGGCATCATGGGCTGGACCTCTGAGGCCGCCCAGAACGAGATGACGAACCGCCTCAACACCTACTACGCGGGTGGCAAGAAGCTCGACGCCGTCCTCTCGCCGAACGACTCCCTCGCGCTGGGCATCGCCCAGGCCCTCGAGGGCGCCGGCTTCAGCCCCGACAAGGGCAACTACCCGATCCTCACCGGTCAGGACGGCGACCAGGCGAACGTTCTCAACATCATCGCCAAGAAGCAGTCGATGACGGTCTGGAAGGACACGCGCGAGCTCGCCAAGCGCGTGGCCGAGATGGTCAAGCAGATCGTCAACGGCGAAGAGGTCAAGACCGACGACTCCGAGACGTACGACAACGGCGTCAAGAAGGTCCCGACCGCCCTGCTCGACCCGGTCGTCGTGACGGCTGACAACATCCAGGACACGCTGATCGCGTCCGGCTTCTACTCGGCCGACGACCTCGGCCTCTGATCCCGCTCGGCTGACCGACCTGCCCGGTTCCTCGAACCGGGCAGGTCGGTTCCGGCCGGTCCGGACACGTCCGCCCACGAGTAGACAGCGAGCAGAGCATGTCTGAGCACAGCTTCGCGAGCGCACCGCCCATCCTGGAGATGCGCTCGATCGTCAAGACGTTCCCCGGCGTCATGGCTCTCAAGGACGTCTCCCTGGACGTCCGCAAAGGCGAGATCCACGCGATCTGCGGTGAGAACGGCGCCGGCAAGTCGACCCTGATGAAGGTCCTCTCCGGCGTGTACCCCCACGGCACCTACGACGGCGAGATCGTCTTCGAGGGCTCGCCGGTGCAGTTCCGCGGGATCAAGGACAGCGAGCACCACGGAATCGTCATCATCCACCAGGAGCTGGCGCTGAGCCCGTACCTGTCGATCGCCGAGAACATCTACCTCGGCAACGAGCGGGCGAACCGCGGCGTCATCGACTGGAACAAGACCAACGCCGACGCCGCCAAGCTGCTCGCGGAAGTGGGCCTGACGGAGTCTCCCGACACCAAGATCTACGACATCGGCGTCGGCAAGCAGCAGCTCGTGGAGATCGCGAAGGCGCTGTCCAAGGAGGTCAAGCTCCTCATCCTCGACGAGCCGACCGCGGCCCTGAACGAGGCGGACTCCGAGCACCTGCTGAACCTGATCCGCGGCCTCCGGGACCGCGGCATCACCTCGATCATCATCAGCCACAAGCTCAACGAGCTGATCGCGATCGCCGACCGCACCACCGTCATCCGCGACGGCCAGACCATCCAGAGCTTCGACATGCACGGCGCCACGCCGGTCACGGAAGAGGACCTGATCAAGGCCATGGTTGGCCGGTCGATGGACCAGCGCTACCCCGACCGGACGCCGCACATCGGCGAAGAGGTGCTGCGGGTCGAGGACTGGACCGTGCACCACCCGATCCAGAAGGAGCGCAAGGTCGTCGACGGGGCCCACCTCACGGTGCGCCGCGGCGAGGTCGTCGGGCTGGCGGGCCTCATGGGCGCCGGCCGGACCGAGCTCGCGATGAGCCTCTTCGGCCGCAGCTACGGGACGAACATCTCCGGGCGCATCTTCAAGGACGGCAAGGAGATCCGCCCCACCTCGGTGCGGGGCGCGATCGAGCACGGCCTCGCCTACGCGACCGAGGACCGCAAGCGGTACGGCCTGAACCTCATCCAGGACATCAAGGTCAACATCGCCTCGGCCGCGCTCAACAAGCTGTCCCGCGGCGGCGTGGTCGACCCGAACGGCGAGACCCGGATCGCGAGCAAGTACCGCGGCGAGATGAACATCAAGGCGCCCAGCGTCGACGTGCTCACCGGGAACCTCTCCGGCGGCAACCAGCAGAAGGTCGTCCTCTCGAAGTGGATCTTCACGGACGCTGACGTCCTGATCCTCGACGAGCCGACCCGCGGCATCGACGTCGGCGCGAAGTACGAGATCTACACGATCATCAACTCCCTCGCCGCAGCCGGGAAGGCGATCATCGTGATCTCCTCCGAGCTCCCCGAGCTCATCGGGATGAGCGACCGGATCTACACGATCTGCGAGGGACGGGTCACGGGCGAGGTGCTCCGCAAGGACGCCACGCAGGAGACCCTCATGCGCTACATGACCATGGCATCTGACAAGGCCGACGCCGGTGCGGGCGTCGGGGACAAGGACGTGACCCGGTGACCACGCTCAAGCAGACGTTCGGGGGGAACCTGCGCCAGTACGGCATCGTCGGCGCGCTCGCCGTGATCGTCGTCTTCTTCCAGATCATGACCGACGGCAAGCTGCTCAACTCGAACAACGTGGCGAGCCTGATCCAGCAGAACGCCTACGTCATGATCCTGGCCATCGGCATGGTCATCGTCATCATCGCCGGCCACATCGACCTCTCGGTCGGCTCGCTGGTCGCGATGGTCGGCGGCGCCACGGCACTGCTGATGAAGGACCACGGCTGGGTCTGGTGGGCCGCCGTCATCGCCGGCATCGGCCTCGGCGCGCTGGTCGGCGCCTGGCAGGGCTTCTGGGTCGCCTACGTGGGCATCCCGGCCTTCATCGTGACGCTGTCGGGCTGGCTGGCCTACCGCGGTGTGGCGATCCTCTGGGTCGGCGTCACCAAGGCGAGCTTCCCCAAGGGCTTCAACGCGATCTCGAACGACTCGCTCCCGAACGTCCTGAACTACGTCGGGGACCGAGACGGGGTCACGCTCACGCTCGGCGCCATCGTCATCGCGGGCCTCGTGCTCAGCCAGCTCCGCTCGCGCGCCGCGCTCCGCAAGCACGACCTGCAGCTCGAGCCGTTCGTCGGCTTCGTGACGAAGATGGTCGTCATGTCGGCGCTCATCGCCGGCTTCGCGTGGATCCTCGCGGGCAGCCGCGGCGGCACGCCGATCGTCCTCGTCATCGTCGGGGTCCTGGTGGTCGTCTACTCGTTCATCACGCAGCGGACCATCTTCGGCCGGAACGTGTACGCGATGGGCGGCAACCTGCAGGCGGCGATCCTGTCCGGCGTCAACACGAAGAAGATGAACTTCTGGATCTTCGTGAACATCGGCACCCTCGCCGGCATCGCCGGCATCGTCACCACCTCGAAGGCGGGCGCCGCGACGGCGCAGGCCGGCAACATGTACGAGCTCGACGCGATCGCGTCCTGCTTCATCGGCGGCACCGCCGTGACGGGCGGCATCGGCCGCGTGTCCGGCGTCATCGTCGGTGCGCTCATCATGGGCGTGCTGAACATGGGCCTGTCGCTGATGAACGTGGACCCGGCGTGGCAGCAGGTCATCAAGGGCCTGGTGCTGCTCTTCGCGGTCGCGTTCGACCTGGTCAACAAGCGGCGCTCCGGCGGCCGCTGACCGCAGACGCACTGACGCGAGGCCCCGGGCGAACCCGCCCGGGGCCTCGCGGCGTCCGGGCCCTAGGCTGCCGGGATGGACGCTGCGACGGCACCCCTGCTGGTCGGCACGTACCCGGCGGCGGGGCCGGAGGGCCCACCGGGCTCGGGCGAGGGCGTGTGGGCGCTCGTGCTCGACCTCCCCTCGGGCGAGCTCGCCGGCCGCCAGGTGGCCCGGACGCCGGCGCCGTCGTTCCTCGCGACGCTGGGGGCCGAGGTCCTCGCGGTCGGTGAGACGAGCCCGGGCAGGCTGACGCGGCTGGTGCCCGACGGCGACCGGCTCGCCGAGCGGGAGGTCGTCGCCACCGGCGGCTCCGGCCCGTGCCACGTGCTGGTCGCCGACCGCACGGCGTACGTCGCGAACTACGGGAGCGGCTCGGTCGGCGTCGTGCCGGTCGGCGCGGACGGCGCCTTCGTCGGCGGCGTGGCGCAGGTCTTCGAGCACTCCGGGCGTGGACCGGTCGCGGGTCGGCAGGACGGGCCGCACGCCCACTCGACGGCCCTGGTGCCCGGTGGGACGCACCTGCTCGCCGCTGACCTCGGCACGGACGAGGTGCGCCGGTACCGCGTCGGGCCGGACGGGCGCCTCACCGAGGACGGGCTCGCCGTCGCCCTGCCGCCCGGCACCGGGCCGCGCCACATGGCGACCGGACCGGGTGGCCACGTCTACGTCGTCGGCGAGCTGGACGGCGCCGTGCACGTGCTGCGGTGGGCGGACGAGCGCCTCGTCACCGTCGCGGCGGTGCCGGCCTGCGCCGCCGTCGGGGGCCGGCAGGTGCTCCCGGCCCACGTCGTGGTGGCCGGCGACGCCGTCCTGGTG
>JAEWYD010000149.1 GCA_023462275.1 Actinomycetes bacterium | reverse complement strand
GTCCTGGACGATCGTCCGCGCCGCGTGGTCGGCGCAGTACTTCCACACGCACGTCGACGCGGCCGTACGCGCGGGCGTGCTGCGGCTGCCCGCGGGGCGCGGTCGGGAGGCGTTCGTCGACGCCGCGGACGTCGCCGACGTGGCCGTCGCGGCCCTGACGAGCGACGCGCACGAGGGCCGGACCTACGAGGTGTCGGGCCCCGAGCCCTTGTCCGTCGCCGAAGCGTGCGCCCGGATCACAGCGTTGACCGGGCTGGTCGTCCGCTACGAGGCGGTGAGCGAGGAGGACGCGCTGGCGGCGCTCGCGGCCGGCGGCGTCGCACCGCAGGACGCGTGGTCGTGCGTGCGCCGGCACCGCGCCGTGGCGCAGGGCGCGGGAGACCACGTGTCCGACGGGGTCGCCCGCGTGCTGGGGCGGCCGGCGCGCGACTTCGATGCGTTCGTCCGCGCCGCGGTCGCGCGGCGCATGTGGCCAGCGCCCTGAGCAGGGTTCAGCGCGGGGCGAGGTAGGGCGCCAGGAGCGCACCCAGGAGGCGCTCGGCGTCGGCGGCGGCGGGCGTGGCTACCGCCTCGACGGCCGGGTACCACGTCTCGGCGAGCAGCCACAGCGCCTCGGCGAGGTCCTGCGCGCCGGCCTCGGCGACGACCACCAGGCCGTCGCCGCGCCAGGTGCGCACGAGCGCTGTGGCCAGCGCTACGCGTCGCTCGCGGTCGGCGACGTAGGCCGCACGGAGCAGGGGGTCGGCCTGCACGAGTGCCGGGAGCTCGCGCGGCAGGAAGCGGTAGGTGGCGGTGAGGTCCGTCGCGCCCGCGAGCCGGTGGACGAGTGCCGACGGGGTCGGCACGTCGTCGCCCGCCTCCCACAGCGCGCCGTGCTCGGCCGCGTACCGCTGCCACAGCGCGCGGACGATCTCCTGCTTGTCGGCGTACCAGTAGTAGAGGTTGCCGGGGCTGATGCCGAGGTGCGCCGCGACGTGGTTGGTGGTCGTGTGCGCAGTTCCCCGATCGTTGAAGAGCTCGAGGGCGGCATCCAGGATGCGCGCGCTCGTGCGCTGACCTGCGGCGCCGCGGCGGGTGGTCACGAGACTAGAGCATATGCTCTAGACCGCTGCCGTGTCTGGCGAAACGTCGTGCCGACCCGCCGGTGACGCGCACGACGATCGTCCCGCGCACTCAGTCGGACGCCTTGAGCTCGCGCAGCGCCTCGACGACCAGGGCGTGGTCGTCGGCCTGTGCGAGGCCGGAGACGGTCACCGTCGCGACCATCCCGACGTCGCGCACCAGCACCGGGAAGCAGCCGCCGTGGGCGGCGTACCGGCGCTCGTCGAACCACGCCTCGTCCTCGATCCGGCGACCGGCCAGCTGGGGGCGCAGGCCGACGAGGAACGACGGCACGCCGAACCGCTGCACGGCGCGCGTCTTGCGTCGCACCCAGTCGTCGTTGCTCTCGCTGGTGCCGTCCATGGCCAGGTGGAAGACGACCTGCGTGCCGCGCGAGACGTCGATCGTCACGGGCAGCCCGCGGTCGACGGCGTACCGGTGCAGGATCAGGCCCAGCCGGTGGGCGTCGCCGTTGGTGAAGCGCTCGAGCTGGAGCTCGGCCAGCTCGGCCTCGATCTCCCGGATCTTCGCCTCGAGCTCGGGGGCCGGTGTCTGCTCGGTCATCGGGTCCCTCCCGTCCGGGCGCCCTTCGCCCGAGCCGGGCGGCGCCGTCGTCCCGGTCAGTATCCCGCCGGGGCGCGGTCGATCCGCCGGAGCCGCACCCGCGTGGCGCGGGCCCGCGGCGCCGCGCGGGCTACGGCTGCTCGCGCGTGATCGGCGGGATGAGCGCCGTCGTGCGGCCGCGGCGGTAGAGGGTCGCCGGGCGGCCGGGGCCGTCGATGAGGGTGTGCCCGGTGTTCTCGAGCAGGCCGGGGGTCGACGTCACCTTGCGGTGGAAGTTGCGGGGGTCGAGCGGGACGCCCCACACCGCCTCGTACACGCGCCGCAGCTCGGAGACGGTGAACTCCGGCTGGCAGAACGCCGTCGCGAGCGAGGTGTACTCGAGCTTGGCGCGGGCGCGTTCGACGCCGTCACGCAGGATCGCGCCGTGGTCGAAGGCGAGGTCGGCGGCCAGCGCGTCGGCGACGGGCACCCAGTGCGCGGCGGCCGCGTCGCCGCCCGGGTGCGGGTCGGGCAGGCGGGGGGCCATCGCCAGGTAGGCGACGGAGACGACCCGCATGCGCGGGTCACGGTCGGGCGTGCCGTAGGTGCCGAGCTGCTCGAGGTGGGCGGGGACGCGCCGGACGCCGGTCTCCTCCGTGAGCTCCCGGGACGCCGCGCGCGGCAGGTCCTCGTCGGGCCGCACGAACCCACCGGGCAGGGCGCGGCGGCCGAGGAACGGCTCCTCGCCCCGCGTCACGAGGAGCACCTGGAGGGCGTCGTCGCGCACGGTCAGCACGATGAGGTCCACGGTGACCGCGAACGGGGGGAAGGCGCCGGCGTCGTAGGCGGGGGTCGTCACGGGAGAGACAGTATCTCGTCACCTTGACGAGAACAAGCCTCGGCCGATATCGTCATGACGACGATAAAAGAACCGACACACGGAGGCGGTCATGGCCACCATCACGCGCTACCCCTTCCTGCGGCACCTGCGCGCCGCTCCTACCGCCCACGTCCAGCACCTGCAGGCCGGCGTCGTCCGGCACGCCGGCGTCGGGCAGGCGTTCTGGTTCCGGCCGCTGACGGCGGTCGTCAGCGAGGTGCCGGTCGACGACCGCGAGCTCCCCCTCGTGGCGCACGCCCGCACCGCGGACTTCCAGACCGTGACCGCGCAGCTCACCGTGAGCTACCGGTTCGACGACCCCGAGCTCGTGGCCAGGCGGCTCGACTTCGCCATCGACACAGCCACCGGCGAGTGGACCGGGACCCCGCTGGAGCAGGTCGCGCACCTGCTCGGCGAGCTCGCCACCGGACAGGTGCTCGACGCCGTCGCCGGCCGCACGCTCGTCGAGGCGGTCACCGCCGGGCCCGACCTGCAGCGCGCCGTCACCGCGGGTCTGCAGGGTGACCAGCGGCTCGCCGCCACCGGGATCGCCGTGCTCGGGGCGCGGGTCGGCAGCGTCCGCGCCGAGGCCGACATGGAGCGGTACCTCCAGACGCCGGCCCGCGAGGCGGCACAGGGGGAGGCCGACAAGTCGACCTTCGAGCGGCGGGCCCTCGCCGTCGAGCGCGAGCGCGCCATCGCCGAGAACGAGCTCGCCAACCGCATCGAGCTGGCCGCCCGCGAGGCCGAGCTCGTCACCCAGGAGGGCGCGAACGCCCGGACCCGGGCCGACGAGGCCGCCGCGGCGGCCCTCATCGAGGCGCGCGCCGCGGCGG
>JAEWYD010000148.1 GCA_023462275.1 Actinomycetes bacterium | reverse complement strand
CGCCGAGCCCGCCGCCGATGCCTCGCCCGGCCGCGTGCTGCACCCGCGCTCCGACCTCGCCGACGGCACCGTCGCCGACGGCCTGGCCGCGCTCGGCTGGCACGTCGACGCCCCGGTGGCCTACCGGACGGTGACCGGCGGCGTCGCGGGCGCGGAGATCCGGGAGGCCGTCCGCGCCGGCTGGTTCCACGCTGTCCTGTTCAGCTCCGGCAGCACCGTGCGCAGCATGCTCGACGTCGTCGGCACACCCCCGCCCACGACGGTGGTGGCGTGCATCGGGCCCCGCACCGAGCGGGCGGCCCGCGACGCCGGCCTGCCGGTGCACGTCGTGTCGCGCAGCGCCTCGGCCGAGGGGCTCGTCGACGCGCTGGCCGAGTACGCCGGGGGCGTCGCCGACGGCGCGACCGCCGGCACCGAGGAGGAGACCCGATGACCCAGCCGTCCCCCCAGGGCGCCTTCCCCGCCGTCCGGCCGCGCCGCCTGCGCGGCACCCCGGCGCTGCGCCGGCTCGCCGCCGAGACCCACGTGGCGCCATCGCAGCTCGTGCTGCCGCTCTTCGTGCGCGAGGGCGCCACCGAGCCCGTCCCCATCGGCGCGATGCCCGGCGTCGTGCAGCACTCCCGCGACTCCCTGCGGCGCGCCGCGGCGCAGGCGGCCGAGGCCGGCGTCGGCGGCCTCATGCTCTTCGGCGTCCCCGAGACGCGAGACGCGACCGGCACCGCCGCCTGCGCGGCGGACGGCATCCTCAACGTCGGCATCCGGGACGTCGTCGCGGAGGTGGGCGACGCCGTCGTCGTGCAGGCGGACCTGTGCCTGGACGAGTTCACCGACCACGGGCACTGCGGCGTCCTCGACGCCCGGGGGCGCGTGGACAACGACGCGACGCTCGAGGTCTACGGGCGGATGGCGGTCGCGCAGGCCGACGCGGGCGCCCACCTGCTCGGCCTGTCCGGGATGATGGACGGCCAGGTCGCGGCCGTGCGCGCCGCGCTCGACGCAGCCGGCCACACCGACACCGCGATCCTCGCGTACGCCGCCAAGTACGCCTCGGCGTTCTACGGGCCCTTCCGCGAGGCCGTCCAGTCGACGCTCACGGGCGACCGGCGCACCTACCAGCTGGACCCCGGCAACCGCCGCGAAGGCGTGCGCGAGGCGCTGCTCGACGTCGCGGAGGGGGCGGACGCAGTCATGGTCAAGCCCGCGATGGCGTACCTGGACGTCCTGGCCGACGTCGCCGCCGCCAGCCCGGTGCCCGTGTGGGCCTACCAGGTGTCCGGCGAGTACGCGATGGTGGAGGCGGCGGCCGCGCACGGCTGGATCGACCGGCGTCGGGCGGTCGAGGAGACGGTGCTCGGCATCCGGCGCGCGGGTGCGGACGCCGTGCTGACCTACTGGGCGACCGAGCTCGCGGGGTGGCTGCGGGCCGGGCTGTGACAGGGACGATCGGGGCGAGGGGCAGGGGGACCGACGTGGCGGAGAGCGAGATGGTCGAGGAGGGCGCGGCGAGCGCGACGAACCACGGGGCGTTCGCGCGTGCGCTGGGCGTGCTGCCTGGTGGCGTGAGCTCGCCGGTGCGTGCGTACGGGTCGGTGGGCGGGGTGCCGCGGTTCGTGGCATCGGCGCGCGGGGCGTACGTGACGGACGTCGCGGGGCGCGAGTACGTGGACTTCGTGGGCTCCTGGGGGCCGGCGATCCTCGGCCACGCGCACCCGGAGGTCGTGGCGGCGGTGCAGGAGGCGGCCGCGCGGGGCCTGTCCTTCGGCGCGCCGACCCTGGGCGAGGTGGAGCTCGCGGAGGAGGTCCGGGCCCGGCTACCGTTCGCCGAGCGCGTGCGGTTCGTCTCCACGGGCACCGAGGCGACGATGACGGCGGTGCGGCTGGCGCGCGGGATCACCGGCCGGCCGCTCGTGGTGAAGCTCGCGGGCTGCTACCACGGGCACGCGGACGGGCTTCTGGCCGCGGCGGGCTCCGGCGTGGCGACCCTGGGGCTCCCGGGGTCGGCGGGCGTCACCGAGGCGGCGGCGGCCGAGACGATCGTGCTGCCGTACAACGACGTCGCCGCCGTGCACGCCGCCCTCGCGGCCCACGGCGACCGCATCGCTGCCGTGATCACCGAGGCGGTACCCGCGAACATGGGCCTGGTCCCGCCGCTGGGCGGGTACAACGACGAGCTGCGGCGCGTGACGGCCCGGCACGGCGCCCTGCTCATCCTCGACGAGGTGCTGACGGGCTTCCGGCTGGGCCCGGCGGGCTGGTGGGGCGTGGACGCCGCGCTGCCCACGCCCGTGCGGCCGGCGTGGGAGCCGGACCTCGTGACGCTCGGCAAGGTGCTGGGCGGTGGTCTGCCGGTGGCGGCGGTGGCCGGCCGGGCCGCGGCGATGGACCACCTGGCGCCGATCGGGCCCGTCTACCAGGCGGGCACCCTGTCCGGGAACCCGGTGGCGGTGGCCGCGGGGCTCGCCACCCTGCGCCTCGCCGACGACGCCGTCTACCGCACCCTGGACCAGGTGGCGACCGCCGTCGTCGCCGCCGTGACGGACGCTCTGTCGGCGGCCGGGGTGCCGCACCGGGTGCAGCGGGCGGAGTCGCTGTTCTCCGTGTTCTTCGGCGAGTCCGTGGTCGACGGCGTGGAGGACTACCCGGGCGCCCTGGCCCAGGACGTGGCGCGCCACGCGGCGTTCTTCCACGCGATGCTCGAGGGCGGGGTGTCGCTGCCGCCGTCGGCGTTCGAGGCGTGGTTCGTGTCCGCCGCGCACGACGACGACGCGCTCGAGCGCTTCTTCGACGCTCTCCCGGCGGCGGCCCGAGCGGCCGCCGCGGCCCACGCCTGACGGGTACCGCCTCTCCTTCCCGGCACGCCTTCCGGGTGGAGCGGGCGGGTCCGGGGTCAGCGACTCGGATCCCTACGCCGGGCGGCCAGCCGCGCACGCGACGCACGTGCGGGCCGTCGGGCGGGCGCCGAGGCGCTCGGCCGGGATCGCCTGACCGCACACCTCGCAGACGCCGTAGGTGCCGGCCGCGATGCGCGCG
>JAEWYD010000147.1 GCA_023462275.1 Actinomycetes bacterium | reverse complement strand
GGGGCGACCCGTCGGCCGCGGCTGACGGCGCGACGGTCGCCGGGACCACCCCGCCGGCTGTCCCGGGTCCCGCGGCTCCGGGCACCGCAGAGTCCGCCCAGGGCGGACCGTCGCTCAGCGCGGACGTCGTCGCGTCACCGGCCCTGGACGTGTCGACGAGCGACCGCCTCCTCGCCGCCGCCGCGCAGGTCATCGCGCTCGTCGACGACGTGCGCCAGACGGCCCAGCAGGTCGCCGCCGAGCAGGCGGCCGAGGCGGCGAGGGTCGCGGCCGAGCAGGCGGCGGCGGACGAGCTCGCGCGCAAGATCTCCGCCGCGGACGCCGCGCCCAACGGCCAGATCCCGGCGGACGTCCTCTGTCCCGTCTCGTTCGACGGACGGGTGCTGCTGCGGTGCGACGCGGCGGCTGCCCTCGATCAGCTGGACGTCGCCTTCCGCGATCGGTTCGGCATCGACCTGACGGTCACCGACTCCTACCGCGACTACGCGGGCCAGGTGGCCGCACGCGTCACCAAGGGCGACCTCGCCGCCACACCGGGCACGTCCAACCACGGTCGCGGCCTCGCCGTCGACCTGAGCGGGTTCGGCGCGGTGGGGCAGTTCGACCGCCCCTACTACCTCTGGATGGCCAAGCACGCCGCCGACTACGGCTGGCACCACCCGGCCGGGATGGGACCGGGCGGCTCGGGACCGCTCGAGCCGTGGCACTGGGAGTACGGGACGGAATGACCCGTCTCGGCGTCTTTGCCCACTTCTGACCCGAGTATTCCCCTCCGTTGGGCCCTGGCGTTCGTCCGACTGGAAGACGACCATGGGTGCCAGGGCGACGAGGCCCGTCCGGAAGGGGGTGCCGGGTGATCCAGGTCCATACCGTGTTCGAGGCGGCGGGTTGGCGCAACAAGGTCGACGGGCTGCAGCAGGGGCCCCCGTTCGGCGACCGGCTGACGGCAACCGCCGAGGGCCGCCGCATCGCCCTGGAGCTGCGTGGCGCCCACATCGTGCACGACGTCGACGGCACGGTTCTCGAGAACCACCGGTACGGCTCCGCGCACGTCCGCAGCTGGGTGGACCCCGTCCAGTACCGCGCCTGACGGCGCCGCCGGCGGGCGGACTCGCAGCGCTCCGGCGTCCTCCACGGGCGCCGGGTCGCCGCTGCCCGCCCGCGCCCAGATGCGATCACGAAAGCGTCGGACGACGCTGGCCTCTCGGGACGAACCTTGGAGGCCGCTGTGAGCACCTATCCGCCCGCCGTCAACCGCCCGGCGCCACACCAGTGGATCGCCCTCACCATCGGCGTCGTCTACCTGCTCGTCGGCCTGATCGGATTCCTGATCACCGGCTTCGACGGCTTCGCCGAGCACGACGCCGAGCAGACCCTGCTGGGCTTCGCGATCAACCCGCTCCACAACATCGTCCACCTGGTCATCGGCCTGGCCGGCGTCCTCCTGTGGCGGACGTCGAGCGGGGCGCGCACCTACGGGTGGCTCCTCGCCGTCGGCTACGGCCTCGCCTCGGTGTACGGGCTGATCGTCGTGAACAACGACGACGCCAACATCCTCAACATCAACGGGGCGGACAACGTCCTGCACATCCTCTCGACGATCGCGGGCCTCGCGGTGGCGCTGCTGCCGGACCGACGCCGCGTCACGTCGCGATCGATCGCGTGACCGCCTGACCCCGGCTGCCGTGGCTCGAGCGGCCACGGCAGCCGGCCGGGCCCGAGAAGGGAGCCGACCATGCCGAAGACGAACCGCAGTGGGGCGGCGAAGGCCTCGGAGCTGCCGAGCACGCTGCGGCGCTCGGAGGCGAAGGCGCAACGCACCTTCGCCAAGACTCACGACGCCGCCGCGCAGGAGTACGGCGAGGGCGAACGCGCGCACCGCGTCGCCTACTCCGCGCTCAAGCACTCCTACGAGAAGGTGGGCGACCACTGGGAGCCGAAGGAGCGACGCGGGCCGAGCGACGCCAAGGCCGCGGGCGGGAGGTCGACCCACGCCGCCACGGCGGGCGGCGTCGACGCGAACGCATCGAAGGCCCACCTCTACGACGTCGCGGCCCGGCTGGAGATCCGCGGCCGCTCACGCATGACCAAGGGCGAGCTGGTCGACGCCATCCAGACCGAGAACGCGCGACGGACCCGACGGTCGTCCTGACCGCCCCCGGCGTCCACCCCTGCCGCGGTCGGCGCGGCACCACTGACAGGAGAGCCGCATGTCGATGAGCGACGCCGGCCGCGCGAAGCGTCCCCGGACCCCGATCGCAGGGCCCTACGGCCACCCGTTCCACCCGATCCTCGTGACGGTGCCGATCGGCGCGTGGGTGTCCAGCCTCGTGTTCGACATCGCATCCCGCGTGAGCGACGACGGCGAGGCGTTCGCACGGGGCTCCCTCTGGCTGGTCGTGATCGGAGTCGTCGGCGCCCTGGCGGCCGCCGTGTTCGGACTCATGGACCTCAGCACCATCGCGCCGCGCACCAAGGCCTTCCGGACCGGCGTGACGCACCTCGTCCTCAACAGCGTCGTCGTCGTGCTGTACGCGGTGAACGCAGGCCTGCGGCTCGGGGCGGACGACGGACCGGTGGACAACGGCCCGCTCGTGCTGTCGATCGCGGCGCTCGCCGTGCTCGGGACGTCCGGCTGGCTGGGTGGTCAGCTTGCGTACCACTACGGAGTCCGCGTCGCGGACGAAGGCACCCAGGCGCAAGGGTTCCGCTGACCGCTCCGTGACCGATTCGTGACACTCGCTGGCGACGCCCCGTAGGATGGCCGGGCCCCGACACCCCTCGGGGCGAGCGACGCGGGACGCCGAATCCTGCCACCGTGCCGCTCCGCACGACCAGGCAGGAACGGGGGAACCACCGCGGCCGACTTGTCGGCCTTGGGGTGAAGCCGGGATCCGTCCCGGCCGGGCGACTCCCGCCCGAACCCGACAGCTCACCTCGGAGGCGCGGGAGAAGAGAATGGCCCCCTCATCGGCGCGCCACCGTGCGCGCGGCTCGGCCCGTACACCCATCGACGACGCGGCGCGCCGCCTCAGCCAGGGCGGACGACGAACCCTCGTCGCCGTCGGAGCCTCGGGCCTGGTGGTCACGGCGCTCGGCGGCGCGGCCTCCGCCGACCCTGCGACCACCTCGGCCCCCGGGGTGCTCGACGGCCGACAGCTCACCGCCGCGGCCCGGGACGCCGTCACCGTCGCGCCGGCCGTGGCCGTCCCGTCCCAGGCCGCCTGGACGGTCGAGACGCCGTCCATCACGGTCCAGGCGAACCCCAAGCCCGTCGTGGTCGCAGCCGAGGCCCAGCCCGCCCGGGCCGCCTCGCGCTCCTCCGACGTCGCCGTCGGGAGGTACGTGGCCGACGGCGTTGCGGCGCCCGACACCGTCGCCGGCAACGCGGTGCTCGAGATCGCGGCGCGCTATGTGGGGGTCCCCTACGTCTACGGCGGCGGGACGCCGGACGGGTTCGACTGCTCGGGGTTCACGTCGTACGTGTTCGCGCAGCTCGGCGTGACCCTCCCCCGCAGCTCGTCGGCCCAGGGCTCCGTCGGCACCGTCGTCGCGGCCACCGATGCGCGGCCGGGCGACCTGATGTGGTGGCCCGGCCACGTCGCCATCTACGCGGGCGGCTCGCTCCAGATCGATGCGTCGCAGCCCGGGACGACGGTGCAGTTCCGGCCCATCCACCGGTCGAACCCGACGTTCATCCGCGTGCTCTGACCGCCTCCCGAGCGTCGGGTCAGGGCGCAGAGATCATGCCGATCCGGATGGCGTTGCCGACCGGGGTCGCCATCCGCCTAGTCGGCGTGCGCGAGCAGGTCCCGATGGCGCATGCGCCCCACGACGCCTCGCCAGAGGACCAGCTGGACGACGCCGAGGACCGTCGCGAACGGCAGCAGCGTCCAGATCCCGGCAGCGTCGCCGATCGTCCCAGCGAGCCACGGGAGGACCGACCCACCGATCACGGACACCGCGTTCATCAGGCCCACCGCCGCGGGCACCAGCCGGGGCGACGTCAGCTCCGGGACGACGGCGACGGCCGTCGGGAAGAGGGGTCCGAGGAAGAACCCGAGCAGCGCGAATCCCGCGGTCGCGCCGGCGCCCACGGGGCTGGCGGACACCAGCATGCCGCAGGCGACGACGCCGGCGAGGCACACGGCCGTCATCCGGGCGACGGTCCAGCGCAGCCGTGCGGCCGTCGGGCTGATGACGAAGCGACCAACGGTCAGCCCGAACCAGTAGGCGCTGACGGAGCCGCCGGCCAACCCCGCGGACAGGTCGTGGTGCTCGACGAGGTAGTTCACGCCCCAGCTGCCGACGCTCATCTCCAGGCCGACGTACACGGTGAGGAAGACCGCGGCGAGCACCACTCCCCGCTCCCCCGCCGTCGTCCGGAGCAGCCGGACGCCCGACATCGGCGCGGCCGAGCCGTCGTCGGCGGCACGCGTGTCGTCGCTCCCGGCGGCGTCGCCGGTGCCGGCGTCGTCCTGACCACCGGACCCCGGGAAGGTGAGCGCGTAGGCCACGGCCACGGGGATGGCCAGCAGGCCGAGCAGCAGCCATACGACCGTCCACTCCGTGCGGTCCAGCACCCAGGTCGCCGCGACCGGCCCGACCAGCGCGCCGACGCCGAAGAAGCCGTGCAGGAGGTTGAGGCGGGCCGTCTGCGAGGGCAGGCCCGCCAGATAGGCCTGCAGGACGGACTCGATGATCCCCGTGCCGTAGCCCGCGAGGAGCTGCACCGTGACGAGGAGCGCGAACGAGGGCCGGGCCGCCATCGCGAGGGCGCCGACGACGTACGTCGCACTGCCGGCGACGAGCGTCAGGCGCGTGCCGAAGCGCTCCATCAGCCAGCCGGTCGTCGCGCCCGCGAGGAAGAAGCCTGCGGAGAAGGTGAAGAAGGTCAGACCGATCGTGGTCCGGTCCACGTCGTAGTCCGCGATCTGCGCGGGAAGAACGACTGACCCGACGCTCGCGCTCACGCCGGTGAGCACGAAGGCCACGTAGGCGACGACGACGGACGCGCGCATGCGACGGACGGCGAGCGGCATGGCGACTCCAAGTTCCGACGACTGGCGCGCGCTGAGGGCCCGTCGTCGGGCCTCGCCGCGCGTCACGCTACCAGGCGCACCCGATCATGACGGCGTCACGTGACCGGTCCGTCGGAGCACCTGGGAAGACAGATCGGGGGTGGGCCGACGGCCCACCCCCGATCACTCACGTCCCCGGCCTCGTCAGAGACCGCGCTTCTGCCGGCTGGCCGCCTCCTGCGTGCGGAACAGGTTGAACCGCGGCAGGAACTTGTCCCAGTCGATCGCGTGCGCGTCGATCTCGGGCCCGTCGATGCACGCGTGCTTGCGCACGAGCTTGCCGTCGACGTTCACCGGGACCATGCACGCTCCGCACATGCCCGTCGCGTCCACCATGATCGAGTTCAGGCTGGCGACGGTCGGGACGCCGTAGGGCCGCGTCAGGTCCGTGACGGCCCGCATCATCATCGGCGGGCCGATGGTGATGACCTCGGCGACCGTCCGACCCTTCCCGGCCTTGTTCTCCTCGAGCATCTCCTGCAGCGGCGCGGTGACGAAGCCCTTCACGCCGAACGAGCCGTCGTTCGTCGCGTAGACGACCTCGAGCTGGTCGCCGAACTCGGCCTTGAGCACGTCGACGCGCTCCCCCGGGCCGTCCCAGAACATCAGGTCGGCCGACCGGAAGCCGGAGATCAGCGTCACGTGGTTCCCGAGGCGCAGGTGCTCGCGCATGATCGGGTGCACCGGCGGGAGGCCGAGGCCACCTGCCGTGAACACCACGGTGCTGCCCTCGGGGTACCGGTGCAGCTTGCTCGGCTGACCCAGCGGCCCCGCGATGCCGGTCAGCGCGTCGCCGACCGACATGGCGTTGATCTCGATGCTGCTGGTGCCGACGCCCTGGATCACGAGCGTGACGGTGCCCGCCTTCTCGTCCCAGTCCGCCAGGGTCAGCGGGATGAGCTCACCGTCGGGCCGGGGCAGGACGCGGACGAACTGCCCGGCCTGCGCGGAACGGGCGATCACCGGCGCGTAGACGGTGAACTCCTCGATGCCATCGGACAGGTGCGCCTTGGCGACGATCGTCGCCTCGGCCGCGCCCAGCTCCGTGTACGCCTTGGCGCTCTTCACCATCGCGGGGATGACGTCGGTCGGCACGTCGACGCTGCCGAGGATCTCGCGCGCCGCGGACTGGCCGTCACCGGCCGCCATGATCGCGGTCGAGCCACCACGAGCGGCGTCGCCGCCCGTGTAGATGCCCTGGAGCGTCGTCTCCTGCGACCCCGGCGCACCGAGGTTGATCGTGCCCCACTTGGAGACCTCGAGCCGAGGCTCCGAGTCCTTGATGATGGGGTTGGCGTCGTTGCCGAGCGCCATGATCACCAGGTCGGCCGCGATCGTCTCCGAGCGGCCCGTCTTCACGGGGCGACGACGGCCGGAGTCGTCCGGCTCGCCGAGCTCCATGATGTCGACGATGGCGCCCTTGACGAAGCCCGTCTCGTCCCCGAGGAACTCCGACGGCGACGCGAGGACCTTCAGGGCGATGCCCTCCTCGAGAGCGTGCTCCAGCTCCTCGACGCGCGCCGGCATCTCGCTCTGCGTACGCCGGTACACGATCGTCACGTTGCCGCCCAGGCGCTTGGCCGTGCGGCACGCGTCCATGGCCGTGTTACCGCCACCGATCACGATGACGTTCTTGCCCTTGACCTCGGGCAGCGGCGTCTCGTAGTCCTCGCGCAGACCCTGCATGAGGTTCACGCGGGTGAGGAACTCGTTCGCGGACATCACGTTGAGCAGGTGCTCACCGGGGACGTTCATGAACCGCGGCAGGCCAGCGCCGGTGCCGACGAAGATCTTCCAGAAGCCCGCGTCGCGCAGGTCCTGGAGGGTCGCCGTCTTGCCGACCACGAAGTTGCGGACGAACTTCCCACCGAGGAGCTCGATCTTCTCCACGACGTCGTCGATCAGCGAGTTCGGCAGGCGGAACTCGGGGATGCCGTAGCGGAGCACGCCGCCGAGGGCGTGGAACGCCTCGAACACCGTGACCGGGAATCCCTCGGCCGCAAGCAGGTACGCGTTGATCAGACCGGACGGGCCGGAGCCGACGATCGCCACCGGGGGCTTGGCCGCCACCTGCCACGGGTCCTTGCGGCCCGCGAACCGGATGGCGTTGCTGCCCGGGTGGACGAGCATCTCGCGCTGGGGCAGGAACCACTCGACCTGGCCGATCGACATCGGGGTCTTGTGGAGGCAGACGCCCTGGCACTGCAGCTCCTGCGGGCAGACGCGGCCGGTGACGTCCGGCAGCGGGTTGCACGACTCGAGGAGCTCGAGGGCGTCCTCGAACCGACCCTGGCCGACCAGCTCGAAGATCTGCGGGATGTGGATCTTGACCGGGCAGCCACCCTTCGGCGGCTTGTGCGCGGCCAGGAACTCGCCCAGCTCGCAGGGCCGCTCGGCGCACTGCTTGTCGCGCAGGGCCTCAAGCCACACGAACAGGTCGATGTCACGCGCGGTGAACCCGATGTTCATGTAGCCCAGGTAGCCCTGGTTGACGAGCGCGAAGTCCGTCGCGCGCTCCTCCGGCTCGCGGATGTACGGCGGGATGGAGCTCTGCGCCGGCCACTCGACCGAGTACCCCGCGAACATCGGGTACCGGTCCGACAGGTGCGCGTCGAGCGCCCGGACGAACATGCGCTTCTTGCCCAGGGGTAGGTTCCAGAGGAACCGCATGAGCACCTTGGACACGTCGTCGTCGCGGGACAGGAGCTCCCACAGCCGCTCGGTGAACTCCTTGCTGAGCTCCGGCTGGTTGAACTCCCACGCCACGGCCTGCATGCCGTCGGTGATGAACATCTCGCGGAAGGTCCGGGGGTCGGCCACGAGGCGACGCTTGAGGAGCTCGAGCTGCCGGTTGAAGGTCTCGACCTCCCCCGTCGCCTCGAGGGCCTCGACCTCGGACCGGGTTGCCGCCAGGGCGTCCTGCGCGGCGACGTACCGGGGTACGTCGCCCGCGCCGGCTGCCCCGTCGGCGCGGGGCGGCGTGATGGTGCTCACTTGATGATCTCCGCATCGCACGTGGACTTGACCCGCTCGATCCGCTTCTGCAGGTCCGGGGTGATCTCCAGGCCGTTCAGGGCACCGTCGATCATCCGGGCCACCACGCGTGCCTGGCCGTCGATGATCTGGGTGCTCTTCTCGAAGATCTGCGGGAGCTCCTGGTAGCAGGTACCGCAGTCGTTGCAGAGCGCCTCGTCCGCGGGGTCGAGGTAGACCGGGCGGTCCGCGACGGCGACGGCGGCGGGAGCCGCGGCCGCAGCCGGGG
>JAEWYD010000146.1 GCA_023462275.1 Actinomycetes bacterium | reverse complement strand
GGGGGGGGGGGCCCCCCCCCCCCCCCCCCCCCCGCGCCGGGGGGGTACCGCGGGCGCGGTACCCCACCGGCGTGCCCGTTACTGCGGGTGACTCGTCAGGCGAGGATCACTCGTCCGTCGCCGCCGGCGTGGCCGACGGGGCGTCCAGGCTGTCCTCGGCGCTGATCTCCCACTCCCAGTAGTTCCAGAAGATGGTCGGCGAGATCGGGATCATCGCCACGCCCTTGAGCGCGTCGCGCCAGGCGACGACACCCGGGAACTGGAAGATCGGCAGCGAGACGGCGTCCTCGTTCAGCTGCTTCTCGATCTGGATCGTGAGGTCCTTCTCCTCCTCGGGGGAGGCGGACGCCATGTCCTTGTACGCCTGGTCGACCTTGTCGTTGGCGTAGCCACCGAAGTTGTTCAGGCCGTCGGTGACGTAGTTCGCCTCGGAGTTGAGGGCGAAGGTGTTCGTCGACTGCCAGCCGAACAGCGAGGCGTCGTAGGTGTCGGTCTGCGAGAGACGCGCACCCCACTGGTCGTCGCCCTCGTCGATGACGTTGAAGCCGACCTTCGAGGCCGAGGCCTGGATGAGCTGGTACTCGTTGGCCCGGCGGACGTTCGACGCACCGTAGAGGAAGCGCACGTCGATCGGCGCGGTGATGCCGGCGTCGGCGAGCAGCTGCTTGGCCTTCTCGCGGTTCGCGTCGTCGTCAGCCGAGTAGAAGTCGGAACCGTTGCCCGCCACGACGTCGTCGTAGGTGGGCGCGCCCGGCACGACGGTGTCGGAGTTGCGCATCTCGGCCTTGGGGTTCAGCGGCTTGATGAGCTTCTCGATGATCTCCGAGCGCGGCACGGAGAGGAGGAATGCCTGGCGGACGGCGCGGGCCTTGTCCTCGTCGCCACCGTAGGTCGCCGGGTCGAACGGGCCGCCGTTGTTGAACATCACGTCGACGTGCTCGAACGTGCCCTCGTCCTTGGCCTCGTAGGTGATGCCGTCGATGCCCTGGAGGGTCTCGATGACGTCGACCGACGCCTGCGGCTGGATGAGGTCGACCTCACCGTTCTGGAGAGCGGTGACCGAGGCCAGCGGGTCCTCCGTGTAGCGGATGGTGATCGACTGCACCTTGGGCTTGGGGCCCCAGTCGTAGTCGTCGCGCGCGGTGACCGTGAGGTACTGGTTCTCGACGTAGTCAGTCATGACGTAGGCGCCGCTGGAGAGGTAGAGCAGCGGGTCCGACGGCTTGCTCGTGAAGTCGAACGCGGTGTTCCAGACGTTCGCGATCTTCGCGAGCGCCTCCTTGTCGTCGTTCTTGAAGGCGTCGATGATCGCCTGCTTGCCCTCCTTGGCATCGTCGATGCCGAGCGCGAGCTTGGCGACGGCGTGGGCGGCGACCGGCGACGGCTGGAAGGAGACCTCCCAGTCGGACCGCGGGCTGTCGTAGACGAGCGTGACGGAGCGGCCGTCGTCGCTGATCTCGGGGAAGTCCTTCACCAGCGTCATCGCGACCGAGGAGCCGTCGAAGTAGACGCCGTCAGAGGTGGACTGGATGTTCCCCTCGTCGTCGAACGAACCCTCGGTGGTGTCGAAGTTGTCGTTCTGGGGGCCCCAGTACATGATCAGGTCCGCCGCGTCGACGGGCGTGCCGTCGGACCACGTGACGTCCTTGTTGACCGTGTACTTGACCGTCAGCGGGTCCTCCGAGACGACCTCGTACTTGCCGAAGTCCTCGTTCTTCTGCAGCTGAAGGTCGCCGTCGTAGTAGTTGAAGACGGACGTGGTCAGGTAGATGACGTTCGAGTTGGTCGTCGCGTTACCAACCGACGTCAGGTTGTTCTGCGAGTAGAACGGCTGGTTCCAGCCGACGTTGACTGCGGTGTCCTCGACGATGGTGCTCCCACCGGGGGTGGAGCACGCGCTCAGGACGAGCGCGCTCGCCGCGACGATGGCGCCGACGGCGCCGAGTCGTCTCATCTTCACTGTTCCTCCTGACGGATGAGGTGAGGGGCCCCAACGACTGCCGCCGGCCGGGCGCAGGCGTACTAGGTCATCCACCTTGGATCACGCGAGCGTACAGCCGGTGATCCGGGCATAACCGACACTGCCATGCGGGAGGCGCATCGTTACCTTTTCGATACTGGCCGGTACGTCTCGATGCGTGAGACGCTTCTTCTCACCGTTGATGCAGGTCAGCGCGTTGACGTGCGCTTTCGCCGCTCAAATCCGTTGACGACGGGGAGGCAAGCACCCGAAACCGCTGCCTGCGGCATTTCCCACGACGCGCCTGAAGTTCCGCGCCGTGCGCCCGCCCCCGATCCGGACGTCTCGGGCTTTCCTGGACCGAGCCGGGCGAAACGCCGCCGCGACCCGATTCGGCGGGCCGCCGCGGATGCCGCAGGCTGGGCGGCATGGACCAGCAGAAGTCGGGCCTCCTCCGCTACCTCCGTGGCGCTCGCGACGCCCTCGTCTGGAAGCTCGACGGGCTCTCCGAGTACGAGGTGCGTCGACCACGCACGCCCACGGGGACCAACCTGCTCGGCCTCGTGAAGCACGTGGCGAGCGTGGACGTCGGGTACTTCGGCGAGTGCTTCGGGCGCCCGTTCCCCGAGCCGCTTCCCTGGTTCGACGAGGGGGCGGAACCCAACGCCGACTTCTGGGTGCCGGCGGACCAGACCCGCGACGAGGTCCTCGGCCTCTGCCGGCGCGCCTGGGCCCACTCGGACGCCCAGATCGAGGAGCTCGAGCTCGACGCCGTCGGGCGGGTGCCCTGGTGGCGGCCGGGTCACCAGGACGTCACGCTCCACCTCCTTCTGGTGCACGTGCTCGCCGAGACGCACCGGCACGCCGGGCACGCCGACATCCTGCGCGAGCAGGCCGACGGGCTCGCGGGCCTCAGCGACGGCAACACGAACCTGCCCGGCGAGTCACCCGAGTGGTGGGTCGCCTACCGGGAACGGGTCGAGCAGGCGGCCCGCGACGCCGACGCACGCGCCGCAGCCGGACCGGGCCCGGTCAGCTGAGCACTGCGACGCCGTCCACCTGGACCAGGCACGCCGGGTCCCAGAAGTCGGTCGTCAGGGTCGTGCGGGCCGGTGCGGCGTCGCCGAAGAACTCCGGGAACACGTCGCACGCCGCGCGCAGGTCCGTGACGTCGCGGAGGTAGAGGCGCACCTGGACGACGTCGGCCATCGTCGCGCCGACCTGCGCGAGCGTCTGGGCCATCGCGCCGAGCCCGGCGCGCGCCTGGTGAGCCGCGTCGGCCCTGTCGAAGCCGCCGGCGTGGTGGGAGAGGTGGACGACGCCGTTCGCGACAACGGCGGCGGACACGGTGGGGTCGCCGACGTTCGTCGGCAGGCGAGTGATCATGACCGCCAGCCTAGCGCGGCGGTCGAACGCCTGTTCGACCCTGTGGACTCAGCGCGCCGCGTCCCCGCGCAGCGACGCGAGGGCACCGGCCAGGTACCCGGGCGGCGCGCTGTGCACGACCAGCGCCGTCGCCAGCGCCCGGGTGCCCAGGCCCATGAGCGCGGCGGGCGTACTCCCGGCGGTCTGCACCGAGGTCGCCGGCACGAGCGACGGCGGCTCGGTGGTCGCGGCGCACGCGACGACCCCCCGGAGCTGCTCCGGCACGCGCATGAGCGCGGTCGAGGTGACCACTGCGTCCCGGTCCTGCACCGTCGTGCTCATGCCTCATGTATCGGCACGTCCGGCGCCGGGGCGAGGGTGATCTGCGGCACGTCGTCCCGGTTCACCCGGCCTGCCGATTCGCCCTGCCTGCCGGCTCGCCCGGGGGCGTGCACCCGACGACGCGCTCAGTCGGTCGAGATGCTCGGACCGCCCACGTCCCCCCACGTGAGGGTGCCGTCGACCGCGGTCGCCCACGTCACGGCGTACGGCGCGACGGGTGCGCTGCGGACCCAGCTGTCCGGGTCCCAGCTGGAGCTGATCGACCCCAGGACCACCCAACCCGTGCCCGCGTCGGCGACGACGTTGCGGTAGGACTGCTTCTCGGCCGACTTCGCGGGCGACGACGGGTCCGCCTGGCCCGTCGACAGCGACACGACGTTGAGGCCGTCGGACGCCAGGAACGTGAGGCGCCCGTCGAAGGCGCTGAGCGCCATGAAGTCGCCGAGCTGGTCGATCGTCGCCGAGTCGATCGAGAGCACCGTGGCCTGCGTGGCGGGGTCGTACACCTGGAGCCGCCCCATCGACTGCAGGCCGCTCACGGGGTCCGCGATCACGTAGCCCCGACCCTCGTCGAGGAGCTTCGTGCCGTGGATCAGGTCGATCGTGACGCGGCCGTTCTCGTGGTCGTTGCTCACCCCGACGACACCCGGCGCCGACGCGTCGTAGTTGAACTGCTGCGTGCCCCCGGAGGCGTACTGCCACACGGTCGCGCCGGTCGCCAGGTCGAAGCCACGCACGCCGTTGTAGTCGCAGCCGAGCGCCACGACGCCGCTCCCGGCGTACATGGGCGGAGCGCTCGAGTAGCCCGTGCCGCACGGCGACGTCCAGCGGACGCCACCGGCGGTCACGTCGACGGCCTCCGCGAAGGTGTCGCGACCGTTGGAGGCGGTGGTCAGGCCGTCGTCGAGGAGCACGAGGGTGTCGCCGAGCAGGCCGAGCTCCTGGACGCTGCGCTGCTCGAAGCCGTCGCGCACGGGTGTCGAGGACGTCCCGAGCTTCGTCCCGTTGACGTCGTAGGTACGGACCACCAGCTCGAGCACCCCTGCGCTGAGCCCGTCGTTCGGCGTCCGCTCGAGGGTGACCAGCGCCAGCGCCACCGCGTTCGGCTCGACGGCGCGCTGCACGGCGGCCCACCTCGCCTCCACCCGGGACGTGTCCCACTGCGCCCCCACGACGATCGACCCACCGGACACCGTGCCCGGGCCGTACAGGTGGTAGGTCTCCGTGGCCCCGTCGTCGCCCGCGTCCGCGATGACGACCGCGCGCGGTCCCGTCCCGACGAGCGTCCAGTTGGTCGAGAGGTTCTCGGTCATGACCGCCGGGGCGGGCGGCTCGGTCGGCGTCTCGACGGGGGGCGGCGGCGGCGCCTCCTCCACCTTCGCGGGCGGCGACTGCCTCGTCGTCTCCGTGCGGCTCTCGCTGCACGCGGTGACCGCAAGGGCGAGGGTCCCGAGCGCGATCCACGCGACGAGGCTTCGTGACCTGGACATGGGAGCCCTTCAGACGACGGACGGCGAAGGAGGGGAGGCGATGTCGCCAGCCCGGCCCGTTCCCGTGCTGGCGGGGCGACGTTACGGCTCGGGCGTGTCCCCGTCCGCGCTCGCGGGGCGCCGGCGGCGTGCGGAGTTGTGCGGAGATTGCGTCACGGGCGACGGCCACGGTCGCCCACGGGACGTCAGGAACGAAGAAGTCCGGCGCGGGGCGTAGAAACTACGCTCGCGTTCATCGACCAGGGAGGCGACATGAACGCGAAGGCGACGCAGAGCCAGGACACCGAGCGCGGCTCGGGCGTGCTCACGGCGGAGGAACGCGCGGCGATGAAGGAGCGAGCCGCCGAGGCGAAGGCCGAGAAGTCGCGGCGCGGCAAGCCGCCCGTGGACACCGAGCCCGAGGTGCTCGAGAAGATCGCGGAGATGCCCGACGGCGACCGGGCGATCGCCGAGCGGATCCACGCCATCGTGCGCGAGGTCGCGCCGTCGCTCGTGCCGCGCACCTGGTACGGCATGCCGGCGTACGCGCGGGACGGCAAGGTCGTCTGCTTCGTGCAGCCGGCGTCCAAGTTCAAGGCGCGCTACGCCACCCTCGGGTTCAACGACGACGCGAGGCTGGACGACGGCGCGATGTGGCCGACGGCGTACGCGATCACCCAGCTCGGCGAGGCCGAGGAGGCGCTCGTCCGGGAGCTCGTGGCCCGGGCCGCCGGCTGACGGGCGGGGGTGCGGCACGGGGCCCCGGCCGGGGGTGCGGCACGGGGCCCCGGCCGGGGCTGAGGCGGGGGTGAGGTCGGAGCCGATGGGGCACGACGGGGCCGCGGGCGGCGTTATCACCGGGCCCGGCCGGGATTCCGACGACACTGACGGTAAGATACCGACAGCGCGTCGGGAACCGACGCACCCCCAGCGGAGAGGCCACCCCGTGTTCCTTGCTCTGCGCGAGCTGGCGTTCGCGCGTACCCGATTCGGGCTGATGGGCGCCGTCGTCGGCCTCATCGCCGTGCTCATGGTGCTGCTGTCCGGGCTCTCGTCCGGGCTCGTCGTCGACGGCGTCTCCGGGCTGCTGCGCAGCCCGATCCAGGACGTCGCCTTCGCCGAGGGCACCAAGACCGACTCCGCCTTCACGCGCTCGGAGGTCACCGCCGCACAGCGCGACGCGTGGGCGCAGCGCGAGGACGTCGGCGGCGCCGAGCTGCTCGGCACGTCGATCGTGAACGCCAAGAACGACGACGGCACGCCCATCGACCTCACGCTCTTCGGCGTCGAGATGGGCGGGTTCGTGGAGCCCGCGGCGGCGGAGGGCCGGCAGCTGGCCGGCGAGGGCGAGATCATCCTCAGCTCCTCGGCCCGCGACGAGGGCATCGGCCTGGGCGACGTCGTCACGCTCGACCGCCTCGGCACCCAGCTCCACGTCGTCGGCTTCACCGCAGACCAGCGCACGTTCGGACACGTCGACATCGCCTTCCTGCCCCTGCGCACCTGGCAGGAGGTGCACGCGGGCGTCACACCGGGCGAGCAGCCGCACCCGGACGCGTACGACGTCGGCAGCGTCGTGGCCCTCACGGGCGTCGACGGCGGGGCCATCGACCTCGCCGCGGGCGACGACGCCGCCGGCACGTCCGGCCGCTCGATCGAGGCGGCCTTCGACTCCTCCCCCGGCTACGCCGCCGAGCTCATGACCATGCAGCTCATCCAGGGCTTCCTGTACGCGATCTCCGCGCTCGTCGTCGGGGCGTTCTTCACTCTGTGGACCGTGCAGCGCACGCGGGAGCTCGCCGTCATGCGCGCCATGGGCGCCTCCACGCGGTACCTGCTCACCGACGGGCTGCTGCAGGCCGCCATCCTGCTCGTCACGGCAGTCGGCGTCGGCGTCGGCGTGGGGCTCGGGCTCGGCGCCCTGCTGCTCGGCACCGGCATGCCGTTCGCCCTCCAGGGCGGCCCGATCGCGAGCGGCGCCGTGCTGCTCGTCGGCCTCGGCCTGGCGGGCGCGGCCATCGCGACCACCCGCATCGCAACCGTCGACCCCGTGAGCGCGCTGGGAGAGAACCGATGACCACCGACACGCAGGTCCGCACGGGCCTCGCCCTCACCGACGTCACCCTCACCTTCGGCGACGGGGACCAGCAGGTCGCCGCCCTCGACCACGTCGACCTGGCCGTCGCGCCCGGCGAGCTCGTGGCCATCGTCGGCCCGTCCGGCGCCGGCAAGTCGAGCCTGCTCGCGGTGGCCGGCGGGCTCACCCGGCCCACCTCCGGTTCCGTCGCCGTCGACGACGTCGAGCTCACCGGCCTCTCCGCACGCGCCCTCGCGCGCTTCCGGCGCGACCACGTCGGCTTCGTGTTCCAGTCGGGCAACCTGCTGCCCGCGCTCACCGCCATCGACCAGCTGCGCCTGGTCGAGAAGATCACCGGCCGCCGCGGCCCGACGACGCCGGAGCAGCTGCTCGACGCCGTCGGGATGACACCGCACGCCGGTCGGCGCCCGGGCCGGCTGTCCGGCGGGGAGCGCCAGCGGGTCGGCATCGCGCGGGCCCTCATGGCGGCCCCCTCGGTGCTGCTCGTGGACGAGCCCACAGCGGCGCTGGACCGGCGGCGCAGCCACGAGATCGTGGAGCTGCTCGCGCGGGAGACCCACGAGTTCTCCGTCGCGACGGTCATGGTCACGCACGACCACGACGTCCTCGAGCACGCCGACCGGGTCCTGGAGATGGTCGACGGGCGCCTCGGCGCGGTATGACGGCGGTCCCGGGGGCGGCGGTGGCGGCGCCCCCGGGGTGCCGGTGGCGGCGGTCCCGGGGGTGCCGGCCACGTCAGACGTTGAAGCGGAACTCCACCACGTCGCCGTCGGCCATCACGTAGTCCTTGCCCTCGATCCGGGCCTTGCCGGCGGCGCGCGCCGCGGCGACGGAGCCGGCGTCCACCAGGTCGTCGAAGCTGACCACCTCGGCCTTGATGAAGCCCCGCTCGAAGTCCGTGTGGATGACGCCGGCGGCCTGCGGGGCCGTCCAGCCCTGCTTGATCGTCCAGGCGCGGGCCTCCTTGGGCCCGGCCGTGAGGTACGTCTGCAGGCCCAAGGTGTGGAAGCCGACGCGCGCGAGCTGGTCGAGGCCCGGCTCGGCCTGGCCGGAGTCCGCGAGCATCTCGGCCGCGTCGGCCGGGTCGAGCTCGACGAGCTCGGACTCGAACTTGGCGTCGAGGAAGACGCAGTCGGCAGGCGCGACCAGCTCGCGCATGCGGGCCTGCATGGCGGCGTCCGCGAGGCCGGCGTCGTCCGTGTTGAACACGAAGATGAACGGCTTGGCCGTGAGGAGCTGCAGGTCGCGCAAGGCGGCGGCGTCGACGCCCGCCTTCGCGAGGCGGTCGCGTGCGGCGAAGACCGTGAGGCCCTCCTCGAGCACGGCGTTCGCCTGCTGCGCGGCGGCAAGGACGGCGGCGTCGGTCTTCTTGCCGCGTACCTCCTTCTCCAGGCGCGGGATCGCCCGCTCGAGGGTCTGGAGGTCGGCCAGGACGAGCTCGGTGTTGACGGTGTCGATGTCGTCGGCCGGGTCGACGCGGCCCGCGACGTGCACGACGTCGTCGTCGGCGAACGCACGGACGACCTGGCAGATGGCGTCCGCCTCGCGGATGTTCGCCAGGAACTTGTTGCCCAGCCCCTCGCCCTCGGACGCGCCGCGGACGATGCCCGCGATGTCCACGAACGAGACGGTCGCCGGGACGAGCCGCTCGGAGCCGAAGAGGTCTGCGAGCCGCTGGAGCCGCGGGTCCGGCAGCGCGACGACGCCGAGGTTCGGCTCGATCGTGGCGAATGGGTAGTTCGCCGCCAGCACCTGGTTGCGGGTGAGGGCGTTGAACAGGGTGGACTTGCCGACGTTGGGCAGGCCGACGATGCCGATGGTGAGCGCCACGGGCGTGCAGTCTACGGGGCCGACGCGCGCCTCCCGGTCGCGGTGGCGGGCGGTGACGGGAGGCGGCGGGTGGCGGCGGCTGGTGACGGGCGGTGACGGGCGGTGACGGGTGGTGAC
>JAEWYD010000145.1 GCA_023462275.1 Actinomycetes bacterium | reverse complement strand
CATCCTCACAGGCTGCAGCCAGCCGCTGCCGGAGCCGACGCCCGACGCGGTCCCGGCTGCGACGCCGCCCGCACTGTCGACGGACCAGGCCGAGCGCGTCCTCGCCGCCGTGCAGGAGAGCCTCTCCGCCGCCGACGCGCAGCTCTCTCCCGACCTGCTCGCGCCGCGGGTGGACGGCCCCGCGGCCGCGATCCGGCGTGCGGAGTACCGCATGGCCGCCGCCGGCGACGCGAACGCGATCACGGCCCTGCCGACGGGCGCGCAGACGCTCGCGCTGCCCACGACCGACGCGTGGCCGCGGTCGATGATGGTCGTCACCGAGCCTCCGCAGGACCTCCAGGCGCCCCTCCTGCTGACCCTCGTCCAGGAGACCCCGCGCTCGCCCTACTACCTGTGGTCGTGGGCGCGGCTCTTCCCCGGCGTCGAGACCCCGCCCATGGCGCAGCCGGAGGTGGGCAGCGCGCCCGTGGACCCCGACTCCGCCGAGCTCCTGGCGTCCCCCAACCAGGTGGTCGCCGAGTACCTGGACGTCCTGGCGAACCGTGACCAGTCCCCGTACATCGGTGCGTTCACCGACGACCCGCTCCGGCAGGCCGTCTGGCAGACCCGGGACGCCTTCGTCGGCGTCGTCGGCGCCAACGGAACGCTCGCCGAGACGTACCAGCCCGCCCAGGCGGGCGTCCGCGCGCTGGCCACGGCTGACGGCGGCGCCCTCGTCGTGGGCACCTTCAAGACGACGACGACGATCACGCTGACGGACTCGACGCTGAAGATCGGCGACCAGACCGCCGCCCTGCTCGGCACCGACACCGTCGCCTCGAACCTGACGATCGTCTGGTTCAGCGTCGTGGCGTTCGCGGTCCCGCCGGCGGGGTCCGACGCACAGATCCAGGTCCTCGGTGCGGAGCACTCCCGCATCGAGGTGACCGGCCAGTGAGGAGAGCATGAGCCAGCCCAGCGGTCCCCGCCCGTCCCTGCCGATGCACGGCGCCGTCGACCTGTCCACGCTGGGCCGGCCGCCCGCGGCGGCTCCCGCGCCGGCCACCGGCGCCGTGGTCGACGTCACGGAGGCGACGTTCGCCGACGTCGTCCAGCGCTCCGCCGAGGTGCCCGTCCTCGTGTGCCTGTGGGCGGCGAGCGACCCCGTGAGCAGCGGGATCGTCGGCATGCTGACCGAGCTCACCGGCGAGCTGGGTGGTCGGCTGATCCTCGCGCGCGTCGACGTGCAGCAGGCCCCGCAGGTGGCTCAGGCGGTGGGCAGCCAGACCGGCTCGACCGTCGCCGCCGTCGTGAAGGGCCAGGCCGTGCCGCTGCCGCCCCTGGACCAGGCGACGCGCGAGCAGGTCCGCGGCGTGCTCGACCAGGTGCTCGCGATGGCGTCCGCGAACGGCGTGACCGGCCGGGTCGCCGGTGTCGAGGGCGACGAGCCCGAGGCCGAGGCGGAGCCGCCGCTGCCACCGAGGCACCAGGAGGCCTACGACGCGCTCGCCCGGGACGACGTCGACGCCGCGGCGGCCGCCTACCAGGCTGCCCTGACGGAGAACCCGCGCGACGACATGGCGCGCGCCGGGCTGGCGCAGGTCGAGCTGCTACGGCGCACCGCCGGGCTCGACGTCGAGGCCACGCGCGCGGCCGCGCAGGACGCGACGGACGTCGACGCCCAGCTCGCGATGGCCGACCTCGAGCTGCTCTCGGATCAGGTGGCCGAGGCGTTCGCACGGCTCGTCGACGTCGTCCGGCGCACCGCGGGACCCGACCGCGAGCGGGCCCGCGCGCGGCTCGTGGAGCTCTTCACCGTCGTCGGCGACACCGACCCGGCGGTGATGGCCGCGCGTCGCTCGCTGGCGAGCGCCCTCTACTGACGGGCTCGCGGGCTCGCCGGCGAGCCCGTCAACGGTCGACGGGCTCCTGACCCTCTGGGACCAGGAAGAGCACGCCGAGCGGCGGCAGCACCACCCGGGCGGACGCCGGCTGCGCGTACCGCGCCTCGCCGACCGCCTCGACCCGGCCGAGGTTGCCCCTGCCGGAGCCGCCGTACACGTCGGCGTCGGTGTTCAGCGCCTCGCGCCAGCCGCCGGCGTGGGGGAGGCCCAACAGGTAGCCGTCGTGGGCGGCGCCCGCGAAGTTGACGACGACCACGACCTCGCGGCCGGTGCCGTCGCGCCGGATGTACGCGAGCACGTTGTGGCCGGCGTCCTGGGAGTCGATCCACTCGAACCCGGCGGTCTGCTCGTCCTGCGCCCACATGGCCGGCTCGCCGCGGTAGAAGGCGTTGAGGTCGGCCACCAGGCGCTGCACCCCGCGGTGCGGCGCGTGGTCGAGCAGGTGCCAGTCGAGCGAGCGCGCCTCGGACCACTCCGACGTCTGGCCGAACTCGCAGCCCATGAAGAGCAGCTGCTTGCCGGGGTGCGACCACTGGTAGGCCAGCAGCGAGCGGAGGCCGGCGAAGCGCTCCCAGTCGCCACCGGGCATCTTGTAGACGAGGGACCGCTTCCCGTGCACGACCTCGTCGTGGCTGAGCGGCAGGACGTACTGCTCGGAGTAGGCGTACACCATCGAGAAGGTGATCTCGTTGTGGTGGTACCGGCGGTTGATGGGCTCCTCCGCGAGGTAGCGGAGGGTGTCGTTCATCCAGCCCATGTTCCACTTGAGGCCGAAGCCGAGGCCGCCGGCGTCGGTGCGCGCCGTCACCCCGGGCCACGCCGTCGACTCCTCGGCGATCATGAGGATGCCGGGGGTGCGGCGGTAGGCCGTCGCGTTGGCCTCCTGGATGAAGCGGATCGCCTCGAGGTTCTCCCGGCCGCCGTGGACGTTCGGCCGCCACTGGCCGGCGCTGCGCGAGTAGTCGAGGTAGAGCATCGAGGCGACCGCGTCGACCCGCAGGCCGTCGACGTGGAACTCCTCCAGCCAGTACGTGGCGTTGGCGACGAGGAAGTTGCGCACCTCGTTGCGGCCGAAGTTGAAGACGTACGTGCCCCAGTCCGGCTGCTCACCGAGCAGCGGGTCCGGGTGCTCGTAGAGCGGGGTGCCGTCGAAGCGGCCGAGCGCCCACTCGTCCTTCGGGAAGTGCGCCGGCACCCAGTCCAGGAGCACGCCGACACCCGCCTGGTGCAGGCGGTCGACGAGGTAGCGGAAGTCGTCCGGGTGCCCGAACCGCGCCGTCGGGGCGTAGTAGGAGCTCACCTGGTAGCCCCAGGACCCGCCGAAGGGGTGCTCGGCGACCGGCAGGAGCTCCACGTGCGTGAAGCCCAGCTCGGTGACGTACGCGGTGAGCTGGTCGGCGAGCTCCCGGTACGTGAGGCCCGGCCGCCACGACCCGAGGTGCACCTCGTAGATGCTCAGCGGCCCGGTGTGCGGGTTCCTGGCGACCCGCTGCTCGAGCCACTCGTCGTCGGCCCAGCCGTAGGCGGACTCGACGACGACGGAGGCCGTCGCGGGCGGCGTCTCCGTGCCCTTGGCGAGCGGGTCCGCCTTCTGCCGCCACGAGCCGTCGCGGGTGAGGATCTCGAACTTGTAGCGCTGCCCCGCGGTCACGCCGGGCACGAACAGCTCCCAGACGCCGGAGGAACCGAGCTGGCGCATCGCGTGCGTGCTGCCCTGCCAGTGGTTGAAGTCCCCGACGACGCGGACGGCCTCGGCATTGGGCGCCCACACGGCGAAGGCCGTGCCCCGGACGTCGCCGAGCACGCTGGGGTAGGACCGGACGTTCGCGCCGAGCACCGTCCAGAGCTCTTCGTGGCGCCCCTCCGAGATGAGGTGCAGGTCCACCGGGCCCACGGTGGGGAGGAACCGGTACGGGTCGTCGGCCACGTCGCGCTGCTCGCCGTAGGTGACGCGCAGGCGGTAGTCCGGGACGTCGTCGCGCGCGATGGCGCACACCCAGACCCCGGCGTGCTCGTGGTGGGCGCTGTGCGGCACGGTCCCGCCGGCGGCGTCGGCGACGAGGACCTCCACGGAGTCGGCCAGGGGGCGCAGCACGCGCACCGTCAGCGTGCCCTCGTCGAGGTGGGGCCCGAGCACGCGGTGGGGGTCCTGGTGCACACCGCGGGCGATCGCATCCAGCTCGGCGGTTGCGACGGGCCGGGGGCTGGGCGCGGGCGGGGTCTCCGGCGTGGTCGTCATGCCGTCAACCCTGCCACGCACCCGCCCACGCCGCACGGAACTCGCGAGCGCCGGCCGTGGGCCGTGGGCCGCGGCCGGCGCCGCGTCAGAGGGCGAGCAGACGGTCGACGCCGTCGAGCGGGATGCGGACCCAGTCCGGCCGGTTGCGCGACTCGTAGACGACCTCGTACAGGGCCTTGTCGAGCTCGAGGGCGCGCAGCAGGAGCGCCGTCACCCGGTCGTCGCCCTCGGTGCCTCGCTCGGCCTCGTAGCCGGCGACCAGGCGCGCCCGCGCCGCCTCTCCCCAGGCGCTGGGCGCGCCGCCCACGGACGTCGCGTAGTCGATGGAGCGCAGCATGCCGGCCACGTCCCGCAGCGCGAGGTCGGGCCGCGTCTTCTCGGCCGCGCTCGCCTGCGGCTCGCCCTCGAAGTCGAGGATGAACCAGCGGCCGTCCGCCGAGCGCAGCACCTGACCGAGGTGGTAGTCGCCGTGGACGCGCTGCAGGGGCGGGACGGCGTCCAGCCGGTCGACCTCGGCGTACACGGCCTGGACGGCGTCGGAGCGGTCGGCCAGGGCCGGCACGCGGGCGGCGGCCGCGGCGGCACGCTCGCGCAGGGTGGCCGTCACCCGGTGGACCTCGGCGGCACGTTCGACGACGCTGCGCGGCAGGTGCTCGTGCAGCGGGAGGGCGGTGCGGAGCGCGCGGTGCAGCTGCGCCGTCGTCCGGCCCAGGTCCTCGGCGAGAGCGCCGAAGTCCGACCCGGCGGCGGCCATCGCGCACGCGAGCCGGAAGCCGTCCTGGGCGCCCTCGACGAGGGCGGTGAGCACGCCGAGGTGCGACGGGGTGCTCCGGGTGCCTCGGCCGCGGCGGTCGTCGTCCCCGGTGTCCCAGGAGCCGGTCAGCCAGGCCAGGGGTCGGGGGACGACGTCCCAGCCGGCGCGGCTGAGCGCGAGCGGGACCTCGACGTCCGGGTTGGCGCCGACGGTGACGCCCCGGAACACCTTGAGGATCGCGGGTGGCACCAGGCCGGGGAGGACGACCGAGGTGTTCGACTGCTCGCCCGTGAGCACCTGGGCCCCGTCCGTCGTGCCGCGGACCGCGACGTCCGCGGTCGCGGCGGCGAGCCACGCCCGCAGGAACGCGGGGTCGGTCGGGCCGTCGACGAGCACGGGCCCGTCCGGCC
>JAEWYD010000144.1 GCA_023462275.1 Actinomycetes bacterium | reverse complement strand
TTAACCGGGGGGGGCCCCGGGGGGGGTGGGGGGGGGGCGGCCGGGCCGTGCGCCAATCATGGAACCTGCGCGGTCACTCCTGCAGGGCTTCGGCGAGGTCCTTCTCCGCGGCCTCGGCCGGGGCGGGCTCGTCCGCGACGGCATCCGGGGCCGTCGGCTCCTCGACCGTCGGGGTCACCGTGTCGGTGCCGCCGGTCTGCGGGGCCTCGGGCTGCGCGCCCTCGTCGTCGTCGGTCAGCGTGCTCTGGATGCGCATGCCGTAGAACGACCGCCACACGAAGTACGCCGACACCGCGAAGAACGCCGCCGCGAGCACCTTCACCAGGGTGCCGTTGCCGTCGTCGGTCAGGTTCACGGCGAGCTCGACGGCCAGCAGGCCGAAGAGGGTCGTGAACTTGATGACCGGGTTGAGCGCGACCGACGAGGTGTCCTTGTATGGGTCGCCCACCGTGTCGCCGACGATCGTCGCGTCGTGCAGCGCCGTGCCCTTGGCGTGCAGGTCGACCTCGACGATCTTCTTGGCGTTGTCCCAGGCGCCGCCGGCGTTCGCCATGAAGATCGCCTGGTAGAGCCCGAACACCGCGATCGAGATCAGGTAGCCGATGAAGAAGTACGGCTCCACGAACGCGAACGCGAGGGTGCCGAAGAAGACCCCGAGGAACATGTTGAGCATGCCCTGCTGGGCGTACTGCGTGCAGATCTCGACGACCTTGCGGGAGTCCTCCGGGCTGGCCTTGGTGACGCCGTCGAGGCGGATGGTCTGCTTGATGAACTCCACGGCCCGGTAGGAGCCGGTGGTCACCGCCTGGATCGACGCGCCGGTGAACCAGTAGATCATCGCGCCGCCGGTGATGAGGCCGAGCAGCAGCGGGGCGTGCAGCAGGGAGAGGTTGCCGAGGTCGGTCGTGAGGCCCTCGGTGAGGCTCATGATGATCGAGAAGATCATCGTGGTCGCGCCGACGACGGCGGTCCCGATGAGCACCGGCTTGGCGGTCGCCTTGAACGTGTTCCCGGCGCCGTCGTTCTCCTCGAGCATCTGCTTGGCGTGCTCCCACTTGGGGGTGAAGCCGTGCGCCTTCTCGATCTCGGCGTCGATGCCCTCGATCTCCTCGATCACGGACAGCTCGAACACGCTCTGCGCGTTGTCGGTCACCGGGCCGTAGGAGTCCACCGCGATGGTGACCGGGCCCATGCCGAGGAAGCCGAACGCCACGAGGCCGAACGCGAACACCGCCGGGGCGACCATGATGTCGCCGAGGCCCTGCTCGCTCATGAGGAATGCGCCGCTCATGAGGCCGACGATCGTGATGCCGAGCCAGTAGGCGGAGAAGTTGCCCGCCACGAGGCCGGACAGGATGTTCAGCGACGGGCCGCCCTTGCGGGAGCTCTTCACGACCTCCTGGACGTGCTTGGAGTGCGTGGAGGTGAACACCTTGACGAGCTCGGGGATGATCGCGCCGGCCAGCGTGCCGCACGTGATGATCGTCGCGAGCTTCCACCACAGGCCGTTGTCGAGCGTGTCGGACAGGACGACGTAGGTCATGGCGTACGTCGCGGCGACGGACACCAGCGAGGTGATCCAGACGAGCGACGTCAGCGGGGTCTCGAAGTTGAAGCGCTCGGCCGTGCCGTAGCGGGCCTTCGTCCACGCGTCGTTGATCAGGTAGGAGAGCGCGGACGCGATGACCATCACGACGCGGATCACGAAGATCCACACGAGCAGGCTCGCCTGGATGTCCGGCTGGACGCCGAGGAGCACGAACGTCACGAGGGCGACGCCGGTGACGCCGTAGGTCTCGAAGCCGTCGGCCGACGGGCCGACCGAGTCGCCGGCGTTGTCGCCGGTGCAGTCTGCGATGACGCCGGGGTTGCGGGCGTCGTCCTCCTTGATCTTGAAGGCGATCTTCATCAGGTCGGAGCCGATGTCGGCGATCTTCGTGAAGATGCCGCCCGCGATGCGGAGCGCGGCCGCGCCGAGCGACTCGCCGATGGCGAAGCCGATGAAGCAGGCGCCGGCGAGGTCACCGGGGAGGAAGAGCAGGATGACGAGCATCATCAGCAGCTCGACGCTGATCAGCACCATGCCGATCGACATGCCCGACTTCATCGGGATGCGGTGCACCGGGAGGGGCTTGCCCTCCAGCGACGCGAACGCCGTCCGCGAGTTGGCGAACGTGTTCACGCGGATGCCGTACCAGGCGACGGAGTACGAGCCGCCCATGCCGATGAGGCTGAAGGCGATGATGATCGCCACGCGTCCGACGGAGAACCCGACGAGCACGCCGTAGTAGATGATGATCACGGCGGCGATGAAGCCCCACAGGATCATCAGGAACTTGCCCTGCTTGACGAGGTACGCCTTGCAGGTGGAGTAGATGAGCTCGGAGACCTCGCGCATCGAGGCGTGCACCGGCAGCTTCTGCAGCTGGGAGTACGTCAGGACGCCGAAGCCCAGGCCGAGCGCGCAGACCACGAGGCCCGCGATGAGGAGCGCGCGGCCCGAGCCGCCGCCCATGATCTCGACGGACGTCAGGTCGGGGAGCTTGAGGTTGGCCTCGCCGCCACCCTCGCCGCCGTCGGAGGAGCCGCAGCCCGCGAGCGCGAGCACGCCGACGACCGCGCCGAGCCCGGCTACGAGCCGCCGGAGGGGGGAGCGCCCGCCGGGGGGCTGATGGATGGAGGAGTGGTGGGTCGGCGCCGGGACGGCGCCCCCCTCGTTCAGCGCAACGCTCACGATGACCCCTGACGTGGGAGATAGCGACTCTGCTGTCCTTTGCACGGTAGGGCGGCCCGTCGTCGTGATCGTGTGACCTTGGGCTCAGGTGGGCCGCCCAGGACCGGCCCACCACGTCGCCGACATCTTCCTTCGGGCCCAAGGTCCCCGGCAGGATGGGTGAGGCGCCCTGCACGCTAGGGGGCGTGACGCCAGCAACGAGGCTGGCGTCCGGCGCGCAGAGAGGCGAACCGTGGCGAAGTACGTCTACGACTTCAGCGAAGGCAACAAGGACCTCAAGGATCTGCTCGGTGGCAAGGGCGCGAACCTCGCCGAGATGACGAACCTCGGGCTGCCGGTACCCCCTGGCTTCACCATCACGACGGACGCGTGCCGCGTCTACATGCAGTCCGGCCAGGTACCGCCGGAGCTGCGGGTCGAGGTGACGCAGGCCGTGCGCCGTCTCGAGGACACGCTCGGCCGCCAGCTCGGCGACGTGAAGGACCCGCTCCTGGTGTCCGTGCGCTCGGGCGCCAAGTTCTCCATGCCCGGCATGATGGAGACGGTCCTCAACGTCGGCCTCAACGACGAGTCGGTCGAGGGCCTGGCGCAGTTCTCCAACAACGAGCGGTTCGCGTGGGACTCCTACCGCCGCCTCATCCAGATGTTCGGCAAGACGGTGCTGGACATCGACGGCGACCGGTTCGCCGACGCGCTCGACGCCGCGAAGAAGGCCAAGGGCTACACCGCCGACCCGCAGATGACCGCCGACGACCTCAAGGAGCTCGTGGGCGTCTACAAGCAGATCGTCCGCGAGGAGACGGGGCGGGAGTTCCCGCAGACGCCGCGCGCGCAGCTCGACCTCGCGGTCGAGGCCGTCTTCAACTCGTGGAACACCGAGCGGGCGCGCCTGTACCGGCGTCGTGAGCGCATCTCGGACGACCTGGGCACCGCGGTCAACGTCTGCACGATGGTCTTCGGCAACCTCGGCGAGGACTCGGGCACCGGCGTCTGCTTCACGCGCGACCCCTCCACGGGCCAGCAGGGCGACTACGGCGACTACCTGACCAACGCGCAGGGCGAGGACGTCGTCGCGGGCATCCGCAACACGCTCTCCCTGGCGGACATGGAGAAGATCGACCCCAAGGCCTACACCGAGCTGCGCCAGGTCATGCGCCGCCTGGAGACCCACTACCGCGACCTGTGCGACATCGAGTTCACGGTGGAGCGCGGCAAGCTGTGGATGCTCCAGACCCGCGTCGGCAAGCGCACGGCGGGCGCGGCGTTCCGCATCGCCCACCAGCTCGTCGAGGAGCACCTCATCACGCTGGACGAGGCGCTCGAGCGCGTCACCGGCGACCAGCTGTCGAAGCTGATGTTCCCGCAGTTCGACGCCAAGGCCGAGCGCAAGCTCCTGGCCAAGGGCATGGCGGCGTCGCCCGGTGCGGCGGTCGGCCAGGCGGTCTTCTCCTCGCCGACGGCGGTCGAGTGGGCGGCCGCGGGCAAGAAGGTCATCCTGGTCCGCCGCGAGACGAACCCCGACGACCTGGGCGGCATGATCGCGTCCGTCGGCGTCCTCACCTCGCGCGGCGGCAAGACGTCGCACGCGGCGGTCGTCGCGCGCGGCATGGGCACCACCTGCGTGGTGGGCGCCGAGGCGCTGCAGGTCGACGTCGCGGGCAAGACGTTCTCGGTGAACGGCACCGTGGTCAAGGAGGGCGACACGATCGCCATCGACGGCTCGACCGGCGAGATCTTCCTCGGCGACGTGCCCGTGGTGCCCTCGCCCGTCGTCCGCTACCTGGAGCACGGCCTGGAGGCCGCGCTCGACGAGGTCGGCGACGACGAGGAGACCCGCGAGCTGGTCGTCGCGGTGGACGCGCTGCTCACGCACGCCGACGCCGCGCGCCGGCTCGGCGTCGAGGCCAACGCGGACACCCCGGAGGACGCGGTCCGCGCCCGCACCCTGGGCGGTCAGGGCATCGGCCTGTGCCGCACGGAGCACATGTTCCTCGGCGACCGGCGGGTGCTCGTGGAGCGCCTCATCCTGGCCAAGGACGAGACGGAGCAGCAGGCGGCGCTCGACGCGCTCATGCCGCTCCAGCGGGACGACTTCATCGGCATCCTGACCGCGATGGACGGCCTGCCCGTCACGATCCGGCTCATCGACCCGCCGCTGCACGAGTTCCTGCCCGACTACACCGAGCTCAAGGTGAAGGTGGCGCTCGCGGAGGAGCGGAACGACACTTCCGAGCAGGCGGAGCGCGACCGGGTGCTCCTCGCGGCCGTCGACAAGACCCGCGAGGCGAACCCGATGCTCGGCCTGCGCGGCGTGCGCCTCGGCATCGTCATCCCGGGCCTGTTCACCATGCAGGTGCGGGCGATCGCGGAGGCCCAGGCGGCGCGGATCAAGGCCGGCGGCACCCCGAAGGCGGAGATCATGATCCCGCTCGCGGCGTCGGTCATGGAGCTGCACCTGATCCGCGACGAGGCCGAGGTCGTTCTCAAGGAGGTCGCGCAGGAGCAGGGCGTGACGCTCGACATCCCGATCGGGGCGATGATCGAGCTGCCGCGTGCCGCGTTCACGGCGGACCGCATGGCCGACGTCGCCGAGTTCTTCTCCTTCGGCACGAACGACCTGACCCAGACGACGTGGGGCTTCTCGCGCGACGACGTCGAGGGCGCGTTCTTCAATCAGTACACCGAGAAGGGCGTGTTCAGCGTCTCGCCGTTCGAGTCGATCGACACGCAGGGCGTCGGCGGCCTGGTGAAGATGGCGGTCGAGAAGGGCCGGGCCACCCGCCCGGACATCAAGCTCGGCGTCTGCGGCGAGCACGGCGGCGACCCGGAGTCGATCCACTTCTTCCACGGCGCCGGGCTCGACTACGTGTCCTGCTCGCCGTTCCGGATCCCGATCGCCCGGCTCGAGGCCGGCCGCGCCGCGGTCGTCTCGGGCGGTGGCGACACCCGCTGAGCAGCACCACCTGACACACCGTCGACTGGAGCACCGGGGCGCCACGGTGCTCCAGTCGACGTTTGTGGCCGCCACCGTGCTCCACTCCACGGGGCGCCGGGGCCCTGAGGGGGCGTTGGGCCTCGAGGGGGCGTCGGGGCCTCGACGGGGCGTCGGATCAGCGCAGGGGGACGAAGCGGTAGCCCTCCTCGCGCGTGACGCGCACCCCGTCGGGCGCCCGGTCCACGACGACCAGGCCGCCCGCGACCGGGGCCACCATGCGGCCCGGCGCGGCCAGCTGGTCGACTAGGGCCTGCGGCAGTCGCCGCGCCTCCGCCGAGACGAGGACGCGGTCGAAGGGGCCCTCGTCCGGCAGCCCCAGCACTCCGGGGAGCGCGACGACGATGCGCGCCCACGGCTGCCTCGTCGCGGCCAGGTTCCCCGCCCCCCACGCGGCCAGGGTCGGCTCGAGCTCCACGCCGACGACGCTGCCCGCCGGCCCGACCAGGTGGGCCAGGAGCGCCGTCGTCCACCCCGAGCCCGAGCCGACGTCGAGCACGCGCGCGCCCGGCGGCACGTCGAGCAGCCGCAGCATGTGCGCCACGGTGCTGGGCTGCGAGCACGTCTGCCCGCGCCCGATGGGCAGTGGCTGGTCCCACGCCGCCAGCGGCCGGTGCGCCGCGCGCAGGAATCCCGTGCGCGGGTGCGCGGCGAGGGCCTGGGCGACCCGGTCCGCGACGTCCGCCATCGTGAGACCTCCGGATGCTCCGCGCCCGCCCCGGCGATACGGTCGGGACGACCGTCGATCAAGGAGATGCACATGCCCACGCGCACCGCACGCACCAGCTGGTCCGGCACGCTCAACGAGGGAAGCGGCGACGTCGAGCTCGTCAGCTCGAAGCTCGGCACCTACCACGTGTCCTTCCCCAAGCGTGCCGCCGACGACGCCGACGGCACCACCAGCCCGGAGGAGCTGATCGGTGCCGCGCTGTCCTCCTGCTACGCCATGCAGTTCTCCGCGCTCCTCGGCCAGGCGGGCGGGACCCCGGGCGCCATCGACGTGACGGCCGACGTCACGCTCGCGCCGGACCCGGCCGGCGGCTTCCACATCTCGGGCATCCGCCTGACCGTCCGCGGCAGCGCCGACGGGATCGACGCCGACACGTTCGTCCGCGTCGCCGGCGAGGCCAAGGAGACCTGCCCGGTGAGCAAGGCGCTCGCGGGCGCCACGATCACGCTGGACGCCGCGGCCGCCTGACCGTCACCCCGGCGGCCCGCCGCGAACAAACGTCCGCCCTGCGCACGAAGGTTGTGCGCAGGGCGCACGTTTGTTCGCCGCGCGGGTGAGGTGCGCGCGGGTGAGGTGCGCGCGGATGTGGTGCGCGCGGGTGTGGTGGGTGCGGGTGTGGTGGGTGCGGGTGGGGTGTGCGCGGCGGGCGCGAGCGTTGTCAGGACGGGGTGCGCTCCACCGTCCCCGCCGGCAGCGTCGGGTCGAGGACGACCTTGATGCAGCCGTCCTCCTTCTTCTGGAACGTCTCGTACATCGCGGGCGCGTCCTCGAGCGACGCCCGGTGCGTGCGCAGGTCGAGCACGCCGAGGGGGTCGTCGTCGCGGGCCACGAGCGGGAGCACCTCGGGGATCAGGTGCTGCACGTTCGCCTGCCCCATCCGCATCTGCACCTGCTTGTCGAACAGCTCGAGCATGGGCAGCGGGTCCGCGGCGCCGCCGTAGACGCCCGACAGGGACAGGGTGCCGCCCCGCCGCACGATCGAGATGGCCGCCTTCAGAGCCGCGAGCCGGTCGATGCCCGCCTTCTCCATGAGGCCCCGGCCGACGGCGTCGGGCAGCACCGCGGTCGCCTTCGCCACGCCCTCGGCGACCGGCGACCCGTGCGCCTCCATCCCGACGGCGTCGATGACCGCGTCCGGCCCGCGCCCGCCGGTGAGGTCCCGCATGGCCGCGGGCAGCTCGTCCAGGCCGACGTCGTTCAGGTCCACGACCTCGATCCCGTGCCGCCGCGCCATCTGGAGCCGCTCGGTCACCAGGTCGACCCCGATCACCGTGCCCACCCCGCGGAAGGCGGCGATCCGGCTCGCCATCTGCCCGATCGGCCCGAGCCCGAGCACGACGACGCTGCCGCCGGTCGGCACGTCCGCGTAGGACACGCCCTGCCACGCCGTCGGCACGACGTCGGACAGGTAGAGGTAGCGCTCGTCGGGGGAGCCGTCGTCGGGCACCTTCACGAGCCCGTAGTCGGCGTGCGGCACCCGCAGGTACTCCGCCTGGCCGCCGGGCACCTGGCCGTAGAGCTTGGTGTAGCCGAAGAGGGACGCGCCCTTGTCGTGCGCGCGCACCTGGGTGGTCTCGCACTGGGTCGGCAGGCCGCGGGTGCACATCCAGCACCGCCCGCACGCGATGACGAACGGCACGACGACGCGGTCGCCGGGCCGTACGTGCGTGACCGCCGCGCCCACATCGAGGACGACGCCCATCGGCTCGTGGCCGAGCACGTCGCCGGCGTCGATGAACATGCCGAGCGTGGAGTACAGGTGCAGGTCCGAGCCGCAGATGGCCGTCGACGTGATGCGGATGACGGCGTCGGTCGGCTCGACCACCGCCGGGTCCGGCACCGTCTCGACGCTCAGCTTCTCGGTGCCCTGCCAGGTGAGTGCGCGCACGGGTTCCCCTTCGACGGTGCGGACGGTGCAGTCCGTCCAGGCTCACCCCGGCGGACGCCGCCCGCACCCCGAGCCCGTCCGCCTCGTGGTCACTTCGCCGCCGACGCCGGTGGTCCGGGTCCCGCGTCCCGGCCCGCGTGGCAGGATGCGCGCGTGTCCATCGCCGAGGCCCGCGCGGGTGCCCAGACCGACGTCTCCGACCTCGCCGAGGCCCTGCGCTCGGCCGTCCGCGGGGAGGTCCTGACCTCCACCCGTGCCCGTGCGCAGTACACGACGGACGCCTCCAACTACCGCGTCGTGCCCCAGGTGGTCGTCGCCCCCCGCGACGTCGACGACCTGGTCGCCGTCGCCGACGTCGCGCGGACGGCGGGCGTGCCCCTCACCGTGCGCGGCGGCGGGACGTCCGTGGCCGGCAACGCGATCGGCACCGGTGTGGTCGTCGACACGTCCCGGTATCTGACGGGCATCGGCACGATCGACCCCGAGGCGCGCACCGCCGTCGTCGAGCCGGGCGTCGTGATGAGCAGCCTGCAGCGCGCAGCCAAGCCGCACGGCCTGCGCTTCGGGCCGGACCCGTCGACGCAGAACCGCGCGACCCTCGGCGGCATGATCGGCAACAACGCCTGCGGCCCGCACGCCGTCGCCTACGGGCGCACGGTGGACCAGGTGCTCGCGCTCGACGTCGTCGACGGCCAGGGGCGGCGGTTCACCGCGCGGGCCGGCGAGGGCGCGCTCGACGCCATGCCCGGGCTCTCCGGCGTCGTCGACGCGAACCTGTCGCTGATCCGCACCGAGCTCGGCCGCTTCTCCCGGCAGGTCTCCGGCTACTCACTCGAGCACCTGCTGCCCGAGAAGGGGCAGGACCTGGCCAAGATGCTCGTGGGTACCGAGGGGACCCTGGTGACCGTCCTGGGCGCGACCGTGCGCCTGGTGCCGATCCCCGACGCGGCGGTGCTCGTCGTCCTCGGCTACGCGGACATGGCCTCGGCCGCCGACGCCGTGCCCGCCCTGCTGGCGCACGCCCCCCTCGCCGTGGAGGGCCTGGACGCCCGGCTCGTCGACGTCGTCCGGCGGCACCGCGGCGAGGCGCACGTCCCCGAACTCCCGGCCGGGGCCGGCTGGCTGATGGTGGAGATGGGTGGCGCGACGACCGAGGAGGCGCTCGCCAGCGCCCGGGCGATGGTGGCCGACGCCGGCGCCGTCTCCTCGCGCGTCATGCCCCCGGGCGCCGAGGCGAGCGCGATGTGGCAGATCCGGGCCGACGGCGCGGGCCTGGGCGGGCGCACCCCGGCGGGCCGGCAGGCGTGGCCGGGCTGGGAGGACGCCGCCGTCCCGCCCGAGCGCCTGGGCGCGTACCTGCGCGAGTTCGAGGCCCTGATGGCGTCCCACGGCGTCGACGGCCTGACCTACGGCCACTTCGGCGACGGCTGCGTGCACGTGCGCCTGGACATCCCCCTGGAGCGGTCGTCCGACGTCGCCGGCTTCCGGGCGTTCATGACGGACGCCGCAACGCTGGTCGCGGCGCACGGCGGGTCACTCTCGGGCGAGCACGGCGACGGCCGGGCCCGCAGCGAGCTGCTGCCGGTGATGTACTCGGAGTCGGCGCTCGCGGCGTTCGGCGCGGTCAAGCACCTGCTCGACCCCCGCAACCTGCTCAACCCCGGCGTGCTCGTGGACCCCCGCCCGCTGGACGCGGACCTGCGTCGCCCCCACGCCCGCCCCATCCCGCGCGCCACCGGCTTCGCGTTCCCCCACGACGACGGCGACTTCACCAAGGCCGTGCACCGCTGCGTCGGCGTCGGCAAGTGCCGCGCGGACACGTCGGCCGACGGCGGCTTCATGTGCCCGTCGTACCGGGCGACCGGCGACGAGAAGGACGTCACCCGCGGCCGCGCGCGCGTCCTGCAGGAGCTGGCGAACGGCACGCTCGTGGCGGGCAGCTGGCGCTCGCCCGAGCTGCACGAGGTGCTCGACCTGTGCCTGAGCTGCAAGGCGTGCTCGTCGGACTGCCCGGCCGGCGTCGACATGGCCCAGTACAAGGCCGAGGTGCTGCACCGCGCCTACCGGCGCCGCCTGCGCCCGACGAACCACTACGCCCTCGGCTGGCTGCCGCGGTGGACGCGGCTGGTCGCCGCCCTGCGCATCCCGTGGCTCGCCAACGCCGTGCTGGGCTTCCGGCCCCTCGGCAAGCTGATCCTCACCGTCGGCGGGATGGACCGGCGGCGCTCCATCCCACGGTTCGCGCCCGCCTCCTTCCGCAACGCGCGGCGGGCGGAGCTGCGCCGGGCGGGGGTCGCCGGCGCCGGTGGCAGGACGCCGGCGGTCGGGACGGCGGTGCGCGCGACGGCGTCGGGTGAGCCGGCCGGGTCGACGACGGCCGGCGGGGTCGGCGACGTCGCGCGGCGCGTCGTGCTGTGGACCGACTCGTTCAGCGACGCCTTCGACCCGGACGTGCCCCGGGCGATGATCCGCGTGCTGCAGGCGGCCGGCTACGAGGTGATCGTGCCCGACCAGGACGCCTGCTGCGGGCTGACCTGGATCTCGACCGGGCAGCTCGAGGGCGCCCGCAAGCGGCTCGTCGCCCTGCTCGGCGTCCTGGGCCCGTTCGCGGTGAACGGGCTGCCGATCGTCGGCGTCGAGCCGTCGTGCACCGCGCTGCTGCGCAGCGACCTGCCGGACCTGCTGCCCGACGACCCGCGGGCGGCCGCGGTGGCCCGCGCCACCCGCACGCTCGCCGAGGTGCTGACGGCGCCCGGCCCCGACGGACAGGTGTGGGAGCCCCCCAGCCTGGCGGCCGTGGCCGTCGTCGCCCAGCCGCACTGCCACCAGCACTCGGTGATGGGGTACGACGCCGACCTCGCGCTGCTGCGCGCGGCCGGCGCCGAGGTCACCACGGTGGCCGGGTGCTGCGGGCTGGCCGGCAACTTCGGCATGGAGCGGGGCCACTACGAGGTGTCCGTCGCGGTCGCCGAGAACGGCCTCCTGCCGGCGCTGCGCGCCGCGGCGCCGGGAACCGTGCTGCTCGCGGACGGCTTCTCGTGCCGGACGCAGGCCGACGACCTGGCGCACGTGCGGGGCACGCACCTGGCACAGCTGCTCGCCTCGCGGCTGCCGGAGTGAGCCGGTAAGGTCCGCCATCCTCACCCGTCCGGGCGACAAAACGGACCAATTGTTACCGGATGGTTCACGGCGGGCGTTTCGGTCCCCTAGAGTCGGCCCTACGAGGCCAGCTCAAGCCCCGGGCCGGCCGCCTCCCCCGGAAGACCATGACCACGTACGCCATCGACGGCCGCGCGGCGGCCTCATCCGCGCCGACCGGGCACTCCGGTCCGGCAACGCCCTCCATGGTCGCGGACCAGCTGGACGCTCTCCTGGGCGAGCACCTGATGCCGCTCCGCGTGCGCAGCGGGTCGGCCGACGAGCCGCACCTGCTCGCCGTCGACGCGTCGGGCGAGCCCGTCGTGGTCGAGATCGTCGCGCTGCTCGACGAGGACGCCATCGTCAGCGCGCTCCGGCACGCCGGCCAGGCGGCCCGGATGACCACGGCGGACCTCGCGGCGGCCTACGGGGGCGGGCCGGAGCGGTATGCGGCCCACCTCGCGGCCTTCCGCCTGACCGTGCCGTCGACGGCGCTGCTGTCCACGTTCGTGCGGGGCGGGGCCCGGCTGCTGCTGGTGTGCTCGCACATCGCGCCCGGCATGGACGAGGTGCTGGAGTTCCTCCTGCAGCCCGGCTGGCAGGTGGACGTGCTGCGGGCCGAGGTGGTGGCCCAGGAGGACGGCAGCCGCGTCGTCGAGCTCTCGCCCGTCGGGCGGTCGACGCCGCCGGAGCGCACCGTCGAGCGGCCCCCGTGGGCGCGTGACCCGGAGCCGGACCCGGCGGCGTTCGACCCGACGCCCCTCTACCGCGACCGCGCGGAAGCCGCCCGCCGCGCAGGCTCCTCGGCCGTGGCGCCGCCCACGCCCACGTGGTCCCGGCCCACCGCGGAGCCCGTGCCGATCGACACCACCGGCTGGACCATGAGCGGCCCGCCGGCGCGCGTCGCCGTCCCGTCGACGGTCGACTCCGTGCCCGGGTGGACGTCGGCGCCCGCGTCGGCACCGCGGCCGTCCGCCTCGTCCTCGCCCCAGTCGTCCGCTCGGGGCTCGGCGGCGCAGTCAGCCGTGCAGGGTTCCCAGCGGCAGGCCGCCGGCGACGCGGCGATCCGCGCCGGCTGGGCAGCCCCGCACCCCGGGTGGCCCTGGCCGCCGGACGACGCCTCGGAGCTTCTCGAGCAGACGGACCCCACGTGGGCGCGAGCGTCCCGTCCCGCGCCGCGCGTGGTGCCGCCGTCGTTCGCGGTGCCGGTCGCGAGCCTGGACGCCGCACGTCCGGACCCCGCGCTCGCGGCGGTCGCCGACGTGCTCGACGGACCGGTGCTCCTGGTCTGGGCCCCTGCCTGGTCGGCGACGCCGTTCGAGTGCCTGCTGCACGCCGACGGCACCCTGGAGACCGCGGAGGGCCTGCAGTTCGGCGACGTCGAGGCCGTGAGCCGCGCGATCAGCGGGTACACCGGACCGCTCGACGCCTGGCAGGCGTGGCACGTCGACAGCGCCGCGGGCCCCACGCTCGCGCAGCTCGCGGCCGAGCTGTTCCCCGACCAGTTCTAGCCGGAGCCCGTCAGTCCCAGCCGTACGCGGTCGTCCAGCGCGTGACCTCGGCGTAGAACCGCTCGCGGGCGGGCCGCACGGACAGGGTCAGGTCGTGGATCCCGTCCGGGATGCGCACCACGGTCACCACCGGGCCGAGCTGGACGGCGCGGCGGGCCATGAGGTCGACGTCGAGCACGGTGTCGGCGCGGCGCATCTCCTCCCGCCACCGCGGCAGGACGAGGCTGCGCTCGGCCGCCGCCATGAGGACCGGGCACGGGAGCTGCAGCCCGCGCGAGACGGTGGCGTGCCCGGCGAGGACGGCCTGCACCCAGCCGGGGCGCACGGGGTGGAACGGCGTCGGCCGCCAGACCTCGTCGTACTCCCACTCGCCGCCGTGGCGCGTCAGCAGCGTGCGGGCGTAGAAGCCGGGATCGGTGGTGATGAGCGGCGCCTTGGGCTGCGTGCGCGCGAGCCCGTGCACGAGCGGCATCGACAGCGTGCGCGTGAGCGTCGACCCGATGAGCTCGAGCCACGGGCTGTTGAGGACGAGCCCGGAGACGACGCCGGGACGCCGGTTCGCCCACAGCACCCCGACGAGCCCGCCCGTGGAGTGGCCCATGAGCATGATCCGGGCGTGCGGACCGAGGTCCGTCCGGATCTCCGCGACCGCCGCGTCGAGCTCCTCGTCGTACGTGGCGAGGTCCGCCACGTAGTTCGGCGTCTGGTGGGGACGCAGGCTCCGGCCGTACTTGCGCAGATCGAGGGCGTAGAACGCCGCACCCTGGCCGTGCCAGTACCGGGCCAGGCCGGTCTGGAAGAAGTAGTCGTTCCAGCCGTGCAGGTAGAGCACGGCGCGCGCCGGGCGCGCCGCCCGGTCCGGCCGGTAGCGGACGAGCGTCGCGACCACCGGGCCCTCGTCGTCGTCGGCGAGCGGCAGCGTCAGCGCCTCGTAGCCCGCGCCGAGGACGTCGGGTGCCCACGGGCGCGGCGGACCGGCGGGCTGGTCCTCCACCGTGGCGATCGGGGCGGGCGGGGCGACGGGGTGGGCGTCCTGCGTCACGGGACCGTGATCACCACCTTGCCGAACTGGCCGCCCGAGGCGAGGCGCGCGAACCCCTCTCGCGCGCGGGCCAGCGGGAACGTCGAGTCGATGACGGGTCGGACGCCGCTGCGGGCGCAGAACCGCAGCAGGGCTGCTAGGTCCTCCTTCGTGCCCATGGTCGCGCCGACCACGCGCAGCTCGGTGAAGAACACCCGGGAGAGCTCGGCCCCCGGCTGTGCCCCCGTGGTCGCCCCGGCGACCACCACCACGCCGCCGGGCCGGACGGCGCGCAGCGAGTGGGCCCAGGTGGCCTCGCCCACGGTCTCCAGGACGGCGTCGACGCGGAACGGCAGGCGCGCGCCGGGCTCGACGGCGACCGCTGCGCCCAGGCCCAGCGCACGCTCGCGCTTGGC
>JAEWYD010000143.1 GCA_023462275.1 Actinomycetes bacterium | reverse complement strand
CCCCGGGTCACCGCCGTTCATGCAGCCGAGCTCTCGTCCTTGCGCGGGCGGCCCCTGCCCCGCTTGCGCGGGACGACGACGCCGCCGATGAAGACCTCTCCACCCCAGACACCCCAGGGCTCGTGCCGGGCGATCGCGCCGGCGAGGCAGCCCTCGCGGATCGGGCACTCACGGCAGAGCGCCTTCGCGAGCTCCACCTCCGCAGTGCCCTCGGCGAACCACAGCTCGGCGTCGTGCTCACGGCACGGGATTAGCGTGGCGATGAGCTGGTCGAACTGCTCGTCCTCGGTGATCGAGGGCGTGGCCAACTGCAGGGTATGGGAGGCGGTTGCCTCGTTCAGTGAATCGAGCAGCGTGGTGAGCCGCACGACGTCCTCCCTGGTCCGTGTAACGAATGCGATGCCGGGAACGGCAGTCCTTCGTTGACCTGACCGGGGATCAGATGACGAAGGCCGCGGGTCCCGAATGTGGACTCCGCGGCCTTGGGGCTCCGGCGCTTACGCCGGTCGCGCTCCTGACACGGAGTCGGACGGGGTGGTGGTGGCGCGCTTCCCGCGAAGTCGCCAGCCGGACCCGAGGGTGCCGGCGGCGGCGGACGTAGCTCGCCCCTGATGCGGGGTGGGGACGGCAGAGGTCACCGCCCGGAGCACGCCGAAGGAGCTATCGCTCATCGCCGTGACGCCATAGATAGCGATCATCGCGGGACCCACCTCCCCTCTCATCAGGACATGACCTTTCGGCCACGCCTCGTACCAGGACGCATCGAACCCTAGGACGGGTGTCCGACATCACACAACCGAATTACCGAACGAGATCGAAACGTTGTCGGACGTGCCGGTGAACCCGGCTCCGTCACCGAGTCTCCTCGTGCTCCGCGACGATGGCGAGGAGCGCCTGCCCGTACTCGTCGATCTTCGCCGGGCCGATGCCGCGGACGCGCGCGAGCTCCGGGATCGACCGCGGCCGCAGCTCCGCGATCCCGGCGAGCGTCGCATCGACCAGCACCGTGTAGGCGGGGCGGTCGACCTCCTTGGCGACGGCGGACCGCCACCGGCGCAGCGACTCGACGAGCGCCGGGTCGTGGTCGCCGGTGAGCTCGACGGCGGGGCGGCGGCCCGCGGAGGTCCGCCGGCGAGCGGTCGCGGCGTCGTCCGGCCAGATGCCCTCCAGGAAGCGGGTCCGCCGGCGCCCCGCGCGCCCGCCCGGGTTCCGCGCCCGCGCGAAGCTGAGCTCCAGGCGCTCGCGCGCCCGGGTGATGCCCACGTACAGGAGCCGCCGCTCCTCGGCGATCGCGTCGTCGGTCTCCGCGAGGGAGATCGGCACGAGGCCCTCGCTGAGCCCGACGAGGAAGACCGCGTCCCACTCGAGGCCCTTCGCGGCGTGCAAGGAGGCGAGGGTGACGCCGTCGACGGCCGGGGCGTGCTGGGCGGAGGCGCGCTCGTCGAGCTCGGCGACGAGCGTCGCCACCGTGGCGGCGGGGTCGTCGGAGAGGTCGTCGGCGAGTGCGACGATCGCCTGCAGCGAGTCCCAGCGCTCACGCACCGCGCCGCGGGCGGCGGGCGGCTCGGCGCTCCAGCCCGCCCCGGCGAGCACGTCGCGGACCGCCTCGGCCAGCGGCACCTCCGCCATGGAGCGTGCGGCGCCCCGCAGGAGGAGGACGGCGTCGCGCACCTCCTTGCGCGCGAAGAAGCGCTCGCCGCCGCGCACCAGGTAGCCGATGCCGGCGTCCGCCAGGGCCTGCTCGTACGCCTCGGACTGCGCGTTCGTCCGGTAGAGCACGGCGATCTCGGCTGCGGGCGTGCCCGCCGCGATCAGCCGGCCGATGCGACCGGCGACGGCCGACGCCTCCGCCTCGTCGTCGTCGTACGCGGTGAAGCCCACGGGCGGGCCGGCCGGGCGCTGGGCGACCAGCTCGAGGTCCGTGCCGCGCCGCCTGCCCCGCACGGCGAGGAGCCGGTTGGCGAGGTCGACGACCTGGGGCGTCGAGCGGTAGTCGCGGACGAGCCGGATCACGCGGGCACCCTTGTGCTTCTGCGCGAACGCGAGGAGGTGCTTCGGCGTCGCGCCCGTGAAGGAGTAGATGGTCTGGCTCGGGTCCCCGACGACGCAGAGCTCGTGCCGGCCGCCCAGCCACTGGTCGAGCAGGTACTGCTGCGCGGGCGACACGTCCTGGTACTCGTCCACGACGAAGTGCCGGTACTGCGCCCGGACCTCCTCCGCCACGTCCTGACGGTTCTCCAGCATCGCGCCGAGGACGACGATCACGTCCTCGAAGTCGATGACGCCGCGGGCGTCCTTCGCCTCCTCGTACGCCGTGATGAGCCGGGCGACGGTCGCCCGGTCGAACCCGGCGGGCGACGGGCGGTCGATCGCGAGCGTGCCCGCCACGTAGTCGTCCGCGGGGACGAGGCTGACCTTGGACCACTCGATCTCCGACGCCAGGTCCCGCAGCGCCAGGCGGTCCACCGAGAGGCCGAGCCGACCGGCGGCCTCGGCGACCACGGGAGCCTTGTGCTCGAGGATGCGGGGCGGGGCTCCGCCCACCACGCGTGGCCAGAAGTACCCGAGCTGGCGCAGGGCTGCGGCGTGGAACGTGCGTGCCTGGACGCCGGCGACGCCGAGCTGCCGCAGCCGGGTGCGCATCTCCCCCGCAGCACGCGCGGTGAACGTGACCGCGAGGACGCTCTGGGCGGTGTACGTACCGGTCCGCACGCCGTAGGCGATGCGGTGCGTGATCGCCCTGGTCTTGCCCGTGCCGGCACCCGCCAGCACGCACACGGGGCCGGTGAGCGCGAGGGCGACCTCACGCTGGTCGGGGTCGAGGGCATCGAGGAGGGCGTCGGCGGACATCACCCCCGAGTCTCCCAGGCCGCGCCGACACGGCGAGCCCCCGGTCCGCGTCCTGTGCACGGCGGGAGGCGGCCGCGAGGACGTTTCGTAGGATGGGCCCGGTGAGCAGCGAGACCACCACCAGCGACGCGACCACCGGCGAGCCGACCCAGCACGGCCGCCTCACGATGTACACCACCACGTGGTGCGGCTACTGCCGCCGGCTCAAGGCGCAGATGACGGAGGCGGGCATCGCTTTCGACGAGGTCGACGTCGAGCAGCACGAGGACGCGGCCGCGATCGTCGAACGCGTCAACCAGGGCAACCGCACGGTGCCGACGCTCGTCTTCCCCGACGGGTCCGCGGCGACGAACCCCTCGCTCGCGGAGGTCCAGCGGCGCCTCGGGCTCTGACGCCTCACCAGTCCCGCGGGCGCCTCACCAGTCCTGCGGGGCGTCCAGCGGACCGCCGTACCACTGCTCGATGAGCGCGAGCGCCACCGACGTCCGCATCGGCAGCGTCACCTCGCCCGCGCGGAGCGCCGCGCGCAGCTCGTCGCGCGTGAACCAGCGCGCCTCGGTCACCTCCTGCGCGTCGACCGTGATCGCCGTCGTGAGCGCCCGGGCGCGGAAGGCCACCATGAGCGAGGCCGGGAACGGCCACGGCTGGCTCGCGACGTAGGCGACCTCGCCGACCTGCACCCCCACCTCCTCCGCCACCTCCCGGCGCACCGCCGTCTCGAGCGACTCCCCCGGCTCGACGAAGCCCGCGAGCGTGGAGAACCGGCGGCCCGCCCAGCGCGCGCCGTGCGCGAGGAGGATCCGGTCGTCGGCGTCCGTGACGGCCATGATCACGGCGGCGTCGGTGCGCGGGTACTCCTCGGTGCCGTCGACCGGGCACCGGCGCACCCAGCCGCCCAGCTCCGCCCGCGTCGGTGCGCCGCAGCGGGGGCAGCGCGCGTTGCGCCGGTGCCACTCCGAGAGCGCCACCGCGGTGGTCGCGAGGTCCGCGTCGCGGTCGTCGAGCAGGTGCCCGACCTCGCGCAGCGTCGACCAGTGCGCGGTCAGGCCGTCCCCGGCGCCCGCCACGCCGTCCTCGGGCGCGTCCGGCAGGAGGAGGCCGAGGTAGGAGACGCCGTCCTGGTCGCCGAGGTAGAGCCACAGCGTGCCGGCGTCGGCGGGCGACGGGTCCGGGTCGTCGGTCGGCCCGAGCCCGCGCAGGTCCGCAGCCGGCCGCAGGTCCAGGCGCGCGCCGTCGTCGACGGTCGCGATGCGGCCGGCCCGGACGAGCACGACGCGCGCACCCTGCTGCGCGGCCAGCGAGGTGAGCGGCTCGGCCCGGCGGGCGGCTGCCGGGTCGACGACGGACCGGGCCAGGGGAAGCGTCCTCACCCGCCTACCGTAGGCGACGCCCCCGAGGCACCCGGACTCACGCCCGCCGGCCACGCGGCCGCGCGGGACGACGGTGCGGGACACGCGCGGCGAGCGGCTGTGCCGCGACCCTCCCGGCGCCTACCGTGGGGTGGTGACCCGATCGCCGCTCACCCTGGCCGCCCTCGCGACCGTCGCCGTGCCCGGCCTCGACGCCGTCGACGTCCGCCGACCCCGGCACCCGACCAGCGGCACGGACGCCGCCGTCGTGATCGACGCCGAGGGCAGGCGATGGGTGGTGCGCGCCCCGCAGAGCGCGGCAGCCGGTGCGGCCCTCGAGGCCGAGGTGGGGCTGCTCCGCGGCCTCGCCGCCCACGTGGACGCCGGGCTCCTGCCCTTCGACGTGCCGCGGCCCACCGGGTTCGCCGACCTGCCCGAGGGCGGCCGCGCCGTCGTCCACCCGCAGCTGCCGGGACGACCGCTGCGCCTGGAGGACCTCGGCCCGGGCCCCGGCCTCGCCGCCGCCGTGGGACGGGCCATCGCCGCGATCCACGAGCTGCCGCCCGAGACCGTCGAGGACGCCGGGCTGCCCGTGTACGAGGCCGATACGTACCGCCAGCGCCGCCTCGCCGAGGTGGACGAGGCCGCACGGACCGGGCACGTCCCGACCGGGCTCCTCCGGCGCTGGGAGCACGCCCTCGAGGACGTCGCGATGTGGCGCTTCCGCCCCGTGGTGGTGCACGGCGACCTGTCGGCCGACCACGTGCTGTGCGTCGTGGACCGCCCGACGGCGGTGCTCGGCTGGGCGGAGGCGAAGGTCGCCGACCCCGCCGACGACCTCGCGTGGCTGCTCGTCGCGGCGCCGCACGAGGGCGTGGACGCGATCCTCGAGGCCTACAACCTGCGCCGGACCGAGCTGCGGGACCCGCACCTCGCCGACCGGGCGCTGCTGGCCGGCGAGCTGGCGCTGGCCCGGTGGCTGCTCCACGGCGTCCGGCTCGAGGACGAGGCGATCGTCGCTGACGCGGCCGCAATGCTGACCGAGCTGGCGGAGCACGCGCAGGTGGCCGAGCACGTCGACGCGCCCGTCGTCGAGGCCGGCGCGACCTTCGGCGTGGACGACGGCGTGGACGCCGCGGTGGGCTCCGGCGTGGACTCCGGCGTGGCGCAGGACGAGGCACCCGACATCGACGCGTCGGCCGACGCCGGCGCGACGGCCGACGCGGACGAGACAGCCGACGAGGTCGCCCAGGGACTCGACCAGGGCGGGCTCGTCGATCAGGACGACGCCGACGAACCGGGCGACGAGCCGGGTCGGGCGGACGAGCCGGAGGCCGGCGACGGCCACGCCGCCACGCCGGCCCTCGCGGCGGGGACGGACGACGAGACGCGCTGACCGCGCTCACGCCCTGGCCGGGTCGACGTCCCCCTCGCCCGCACGGACCGCGTCCGCACGGACCGCGTCGGCGAGCGTCCGCTCGATCCGCGCGAGGTCGAGCCCGTCCGTCGGCCGGACCGTCTCGCCCGTGACGACGTAGTAGAAGGCGGCACCGACCCGCTCGAGCGGCAGGCCGGAGCGGCGCGCCCAGGCCAGCCGGTACGCGGCCAGCTGGAGCTCGCGCGCCCGCACCGCGGCCGGGTCGCGCGGCGGCCGGCCCGTCTTCCAGTCGACCACCATGACGCCACCGTCCGGCTCGCCGAACACCGCGTCGATCCGCGAGCGCAGCACGACGTCACCGACGGGCGTCTCGACGTCGACCTCCACGGCGACGGGCGTGCGCGACGCCCACTCGGAGGAGAGGAACCGCTCCTGCAGCGCGGCGAGGTCGGTGTCGTCCGGCACGGCGTCGTCGTCCGCCCCGGGCAGGTCGTCCACGTCGACGAGAGCGGCCGCGCCGAAGTACCGCTCGACCCAGGCGTGGAACGCCGTGCCGCGCCGGGCCCGCGCCGACGGCTCGAGCGGCACCGGCCGGCGCAGCTGCCGCGCGAAACGCTCGGGGTCGGCGGCGAGCTGGACCACCGCGGAGGCCGAGAGGTGCGCGGGCAGGCGGGCCTCGCCCCGCCCCTCCTCCCGACGACGACGCTCGGTGAGCAGCAGGTCGGCGAGCCGCTCGAGGTCACGCGCCCGCTGCTCGTCCGCGCCCGGGGCCGGCGGCGTCCCGGCGGGCGCGGTGAGCGCGC
>JAEWYD010000142.1 GCA_023462275.1 Actinomycetes bacterium | reverse complement strand
CGGGACGGCCGAGCGTCGGGTCGACGCTGCCGGGCGGACCGGCGGCTCCCGCGGCGCGGAGCCGCCGTGCGGCGCGCAGGCCGGCGACCAGGTCGCGCTCGTCGAGGACGGCGAGCGCGAGGTCGAGCGTGACCGTGCGCGCGTTCGCGGGGTCGGTGAGGTCGACCTCCGGCGGGGCCTTGAGGTGCACCTCGGCGAGGACGTACTCGGCCGACGCGCGCAGCTCCTCGACGGTGGTCACCCGGCGTCGGGCGAGGAAGTCGTCGAGGTCGAGGTAGCGGAACCGCGAGCGGAAGTCCGCCAGGCTCGTCACGTCCTCGATCGCCCGCATGACGACGGACTCCACACCGCCCGGATCCACCGCGACGACGACGTCGACGGTCACCGTCGCGTACAGGTCGGCCCACACCTCAGCCCCCGCGCGCTCGACGGTCCCGCGCAGGTCGGCCGCCGCGTGGGTCGGCTGGTGCTGCTGCCAGCTCAGCGCCACCCGGTCCGCGCCGGTGAGCGGGTGCTCCGGGTGGACGGCGAGCACCGCGGCGCCGATGACGTCACCGAGCTCCACGCCGTCGACGTCGTAGACCTGGGCGACCAGGCGGGCCAGGTGTGGGTAGGTCGCGGCCGGCGCCCCCGTGAGGAGCGTGGCGAGCGCGGCCGGGTCGTGCAGCTGGGCGAGCACGCGATCGGCGAACCCCGCCATGACCCACCTCCCCCTGCCACGAACCGGACGGCTTCCACTGTCGGCGGCTCGCCGGGGCGGGGACATACGCAGTAGTGCGCACGGCGGGTACGTATCTGCGAGCTCGACGGGGTGCGCCGCCGAGCCGTCGGACCCGGGTGGGTTGTCGGGATCTGTTTCCGCGGAAAGAAATCCCAGAACACACATGCGCTCCGCAGGGCGGCGCACCGTTCTCCGACGTGCCCCTTGACCTGGAGTGCGCTCCAGCCCACAGACTCCCCGCATGACCAACGCGATGACCGCCCGGGCGATGGCGTCAGCTGGCCCACCCGCTGGGGGATCCACCGACGACCCCACGGGGGCCGACGGGCCCATGACGTTCAGCGTGGGCGAGGCGGCGGCCCGCTCCGGGTTCAGCATCGACACGCTCCGTTACTACGAGCGGCTCGGCCTGCTCGCCGACGTCGACCGGACGGCCGGCGGTCAGCGGCGCTACACCGCCGAGGACCTCAGCTGGCTCGCGCTGGTCTCCTGCCTGCGTCGGACCGGCATGCCGATCCGCGAGATGCAGGTGTTCGCCGAGCTCGTGCGTGCAGGGGACGCGACCTTCCCGCAGCGCCGGGCGCTCCTGCAGGCGCACCGCGAGCAGGTGCTGGACCGCATCGCCGAGCTGCAGGAGCAGCTGCACACCATCGACCGCAAGATCGACTACTACGCCCGCTGAGGAGCACCCGATGTCGACACTCTCCGAGACGACCGGCCTGGCCGTCCACGAACGCGGCCCGGCCGACGGCCCCCGCGCCGTCCTGATCCACTCCACGGGCACCAGTGGCGCCGACCTCCTGGACCGGTTCGGCCTTGCGGTGCCCGGCTTCCACGTCCTGGCCCCGGACCGCACCAACTACGGCACCAGCCGCCGCGCCGAGCTCGCGCTGGTTGCCGACGACGCCGAGGACGTCGCGACGCTGCTCGGCGACGGGGCGCACCTGTTCGGGTACTCCTACGGCGCGGTCGTCGCGCTGAAGCTGGCGGCCACCCACCCGACGCTCGTCCGTTCGCTGACGCTGCTGGAGGCGCCCGCCTTCCAGCTGCTCCCGGACGACCCGGCCGTGACCGCAACGCTCGCGCGCATCCGCGGCGGGATCGACGGGCGCTCCGAGGACGCCGGCGACTACTTCGCCGCGTTCATGTCGAGCGCCTTCGGGGACACGTTCCGCGTGCCGCTCGATCTCGTGCCCGTCGAGCGCAAGGCGGCGGCGATGCGCGAGCAGCGGCTCTGGGAGGCCGACCTCGACCTGGCGCCGCTCGTGGCCGCCGCGGTGCCCACGCTCGTGATCTGCGGCGACTGGGACCCGGGCTTCACCGCCGTCTCGGAGCACCTCGCGGCGGTGCTTCGCGGCCACCTGCTCCGGCTGGACGGCGCGACGCACTTCTTCGACGGGCGGTGGCCGGCCATCCGCGACGAGCTCGAGGCCTTCTGGCGCAGCCCGACCACCACCGACGCCACAGGCGGCACCGGCAGGTGACCGTCGATGCCGGCCCGTCACCACGGGCGGCCGCACAGACGCGAGAACCCCTGGTCAGAGAGCCTCTGACCAGGGGTTCTGGCACTTCGTCGAGCGTGGTCTCACCGACCACACCCAGTGCGCGAGGGGGGAGTTGAACCCCCACGCCCTTTCGGGCACACGGACCTGAACCGTGCGCGTCTGCCTATTCCGCCACTCGCGCGCGCCGCAGAAGGCTAGCACGGTGTTGACGTGCCGAGTGAACGGGATGGGCGCGGTGGCAACCGGGCGCCGCCACCCGCGCGGCACCCATCCCCAGGTCGTACGCCCGAATCACCCGACCCCACCCGCGTGCGGACGGCCAGGCAGCGCACCTACGGATACGATCAGCAGCGGACCTGACGGTGGTCCGGACGGTCCGCACGCCAGCGGCCCCGCCCGCCCCAGGCGGTCGGGTCGGGCGCACGACGCCGGGCGGATCACCCGGCACGACGACGTCAGTGGGCCCCGCGCCCACCGGGATCGCCGGGAGGAGGTGGCATGGGAGTCCTCGACAAGTTCGAGAAGGGCGTCGAGCGCGTGGTCAGCAACGCGTTCGCAAAGGCCTTCAAGAGCGAGGTGAAGCCCGTCGAGCTCGCGAGCGCGCTGCGCCGTGAGCTGGACGATCGCGCCGCCGTCGTCGGCAGGGACCGCACGGTGGTGCCGAACGCGTTCACCATCGAGCTCTCGCCCACCGACCTCGAGCAGGTGCTCGACTGGGGCGCCGAGCCCCTCGCGGACGAGCTCGCGGCGAACGTCACCGAGTACGCCACCGGCCAGCGCTACGCGTTCCTCGGCCCCGTCACCGTCGCGTTCGTCGAGAACGCCGAGCTCGAGACCGGCCGGTTCCTCGTCACGAGCGCCACGGTGCGCGGCGCCGTCGCGCCCGCCACCACGGTGGCCGCGACCCAGCGCCACCCGCTCGTCGACATCGACGGCCAGCGCTACCTCCTCACCGGGCCCGTCACGGTCATCGGCCGGGGCAGCGAGGCGGACATCATCATCGACGACCCCGGCGTCTCCCGCCGGCACCTCGAGATCCGCGTCACGCCCGACGCGGTCATCGCCACCGACCTCGGCTCCACCAACGGCCTGTACGTGGAGGGCCACCAGGTGCCCGCCGCGACGCTGGTGGACGGCAACACCATCACCATCGGCCGCACCCGCATCCTCTTCTGGACGGGCGCGGACGAGGACGAGGAGTGAGCGCCGCGGATGAGTGAGCTCACGATCACCCTGCTGCGGCTGGGATACCTGGTTCTGCTCTGGGTGTTCGTCCTCGCCGCCATCTCGGTGCTCCGGCGCGACCTCTACGGCACGCGCATCGTGAGCCGCCGCGTGCGCCGCGCGCAGCCCGCCCCGGGCCGCCCACCCGTCGTCGGGCAGCCGCCCAGCGG
>JAEWYD010000141.1 GCA_023462275.1 Actinomycetes bacterium | reverse complement strand
CGGTCACTGCGTCAGGGCACGGACCACGGTGTCGGCGAGCAGCCTGCCGCGCAGTGTCAGCACAGCCCGCCCGCGCACGGCGGCGACGCCGTCGAGCAGGCCGTCGGCCACCAGGCCCGCCACGGCCACGCGACGCTCCGGCGCGACGGCCGCCAGGTCCAGGCCCTCCCGCAGCCGCACCCCGAGCAGCACGCGTTCCAGCGCGACGTCGTCGGCGTCGAGCACCTCACGGGCGGCCGCGGGCGACCGGCCGGCCGCGAGCCGGTCGGCGTAGGCCCGCGGGTGCTTGACGTTCCACCAGCGCACCGCGGCGTCCCCCGCACCGACGTGCGAGTGCGCGCCCGGCCCGAAGCCCCACCAGTCCGCCCCGCGCCAGTAGCCGACGTTGTGCCGGCACTCGGCCCCCGGGCGCGCCCAGTTGCTGACCTCGTACCACTCCAGGCCCGCACCGCGCAGGGCCGCATCGGCGACCTCGTACTTGGTCGCCTCGTCGTCCGGGTCGACCGGCGGGAGCATGCCACGGCGCACCTGCCCCGCCATCCGCGTGCCCTCCTCGACCACCAGCGCGTACGCCGAGACGTGGTCGACCCCGCACGCGAGCGCCGCGTCGAGCGAGCGGCGCCAATCGTCGACCGACTCCCCCGGCGTTCCGTAGATCAGGTCCAGCGAGACGGCGAGCCCCGCGTCCCGGGCCCACGCGACGACGTCGGGCACGCGCGCGGGGTCGTGGGTGCGCTCCAGTGTCGCCAGGACGTGGGGCACGACCGACTGCATGCCGAAGGAGACGCGCGTGAACCCGGCACGCGCGAGGGCGAGCAGGGACTCCGGTGTCACGGAGTCGGGGTTGGCCTCCGTCGTCACCTCCGCGCCGGGGGCGAGGCCCCAGGCGTCGCGGACGGCACCGAGCATCCGGGCGAGGTCACCGGCCGGGAGGAGCGTCGGCGTCCCCCCGCCCACGAACACCGTGCCGACGGCGCGCCCACCGCGGCCGACGTCGTCCAGCACGCGCCGCGCGAGCGCGACCTCGCGCAGCACCGTGGTCGCGTAGGCGGCCTGGTCCGCGCCGCCACCCAGCTCACCGGAGGTGTAGGTGTTGAAGTCGCAGTACCCGCAGCGCACCCGGCAGAAGGGCACGTGGAGGTAGACGCCGAACCCGGTCGCGGACGGCGCGTCGGCGACGAACCCCGGCAGGGCGCCGTCCTCTGGCACGGCCTCGCCGTCCGGGAGCGCGGGGCTCACGAGCGGGGGCGGGCGCGGCGCGGCGCGCGTCGAGGCATCGGCGACATGGCGTCCATCGTCGCACCCGCGAACGGGTGACCAGAAAGCGTTGACTTCGAGTGCACTCCAACTTCTACGGTCGCAGACATGACCACGACGACCGAGGGCTGCACCATCGAGGAGGCCGCCGAGCGCACAGGCGTCTCGGCGCACACGCTGCGCTACTACGAGCGCATCGGGCTGCTCGCGCCCGTCCCGCGCGGCACCGGCGGGCATCGCCGCTACACCGACGCCGACCTCGGCGCCGTCGTCTTCCTCACGCTGCTACGGCAGACCGGCATGCCCATCCGGGACATGCAGCGGTTCGTCGAGCTGACCCGGGAGGGCGACCACACCATCCCCGATCGCGTGGGGGTCCTCACCGACCACCGCACCGAGCTCGTGGCGCACATCGCGCTGCTCAACCGCCACCTGGCCGCGCTCGACCACAAGATCGGGATCTACACCGAGCTGCTCCAGGCCACCGCCGTCGGGGCCGAGAACTGAGAAGAGAGAACCAGAACATGCAGACCATCGAGCTCGGCACCACCGGCCAGCGCGTCAGCAGCATCGCGCTGGGGGCGATGCCCATGGGAACCATCGCGGACGAGCAGTCCTCCGTGGCGCTCCTGGACCGCTTCGTCGCCGACGGCGGCACCTTCATCGACACGGCCGACTGCTACGCGTGGTGGTGGGCCAAGGGCACCGACGGCGGCCAGTCGGAGGAGCTGCTCGGCCGCTGGCTGCGCGAGCGCGGCAACCGCGACGGGGTCTTCCTGGCGACCAAGGGCACCGGACGCGTGCGTGACCTCGCACGCGCCTGGCCCGCGGACGCCGCCGAGGCCGACTGGGGCTACGCGCACGAGAACTACGTCGGCGCGAGCGCCGCCGTCCTGCGCGAGTCCCTCGAGGGCAGCCTGCGCCGCCTGCAGACCGACCACATCGACCTCTACTACGTGCACGTCGACGACCGGACGACGCCGCTCGAGGAGACCCTGGAGACCCTCGCCTCGTTCGTCGCGAGCGGCAAGGTGCGCTACCTCGGGTGGTCGAACGTGCGCACCTGGCGGCTGGAGCGGATCCGCCAGCTGTGCCTTGCCAACGGCTGGCCGCTGCCCGTCGCGGTCCAGCAGGAGCACTCCTACCTGGACCGCCGCGCGGGCCTGCGGACGTCGTCGATCGTGGACGACGAGCAGCTGGACTACCTCGCCGAGCACCCCGACATGACCCTCGTGGCCTACTCCCCCGTGCTCAAGGGCATCTACGACCTGAGCGACGACGACCGCGAGGCGCACTACCTGTGGGCGCAGAACTACCGGGGCGAGCACCAGCGCGGGCAGCTCGCGGCGGTGCGGGCCGTGGCCGCCGAGCTCGGCGCCACGCCGAGCCAAGTGGTCATCGCGTGGCTGCTGTCCCGGACGAGCCCGCGCGTCGTCCCGCTGCTGGGGACATCGCGCGTCAGCCGCTACGCGGAGCAGGCGCAGGCCCTGACCCTCGAGCTCACGCCCGAGCACCTCGCCACGCTGGAGGCGGCGCGCGGCTGACGCCGCACCTCCGACGGCGACCTCGACCTCGGTGGTCTTCTCGAACAGGTGCGTGCGGTGCGAGCGAATCGCGCTCGCACCGCGCGCACGTGTGCGAAAGGGCGGGCCGGTGCCCGCGAGCCCGATGGTGCGCCCGGCGGTGTCGGCCTACTTCTTGGCCTTGTCCTTGTCGGCGGCCTCGGCGGAGAGCGCGGCGATGAAGGCCTCCTGCGGGACCTCGACCCGACCGATGGTCTTCATCCGCTTCTTGCCCTCCTTCTGCTTCTCCAGGAGCTTGCGCTTGCGGGTGATGTCGCCGCCGTAGCACTTGGCCAGGACGTCCTTGCGCAGGGCCCGGACGTTCTCCCGGGCGATCACCCGCGCGCCGATGGCGGCCTGGATCGGCACCTCGAACTGCTGGCGCGGGATCAGCTCCTTGAGCTTGCCCGCCATCGCGACGCCGTACGCGTACGCCTTGTCCTTGTGCACGATGGCGCTGAAGGCGTCCACCTGCTCGCCCTGGAGCAGGATGTCGACCTTGACGAGGTCCGCGACCTGGTCGCCGGCCTGCTCGTAGTCGAGGGAGGCGTACCCGCGCGTCCGCGACTTCAGCTGGTCGAAGAAGTCGAACACGATCTCGGCGAGCGGCAGCGTGTAGCGCATCTCGACGCGCTCGGGTGACAGGTAGTCCATCCCGAGGAGCTCACCGCGCCGCTGCTGGCACAGCTCCATGATCGAGCCGATGAACTCGCTCGGCGCCAGGACCGTCGCGCGCACCACGGGCTCGCGGACCTCGCTGACCTTGCCGCCGGGGAACTCGCTCGGGTTCGTGACGCGCAGGACCGTGCGGTCCTCCATCGTCACCTCGTAGACGACGTTCGGGGCGGTCGAGATGAGGTCGAGGTCGAACTCGCGCTCGAGCCGCTCGCGGACGATCTCCAGGTGCAGCAGGCCGAGGAAGCCGACCCGGAAGCCGAAGCCCAGCGCCACCGACGTCTCGGGCTCGTAGACCAGCGCGGCGTCGTTGAGCTTGAGCTTGTCCAGCGCGTCCCGCAGCACCGGGTAGTCGGAGCCGTCGATCGGGTACAGGCCCGAGTAGACCATCGGCTTCGGGTCCCGGTACTCCGACAGCGTCTCGGCGGCCGGCTTACCGGCGTTGGTCACCGTGTCGCCCACCTTGGAGTGGCGGACGTCCTTCACGCCCGTGATCAGGTACCCGACCTCGCCGGCGGCGAGCCCCTCGGTGGGGATCGGCTCGGGCGAGATGACGCCGATCTCGAGCAGCTCGTGCGTGGCGCGCGTCGACATCATGAGGATGCGCTCGCGCTTGGACAGGTGGCCGTCGACCACCCGCACGTAGGTGACCACGCCGCGGTACGTGTCGTAGACCGAGTCGAAGATCATCGCGCGCGCCGCTGCTGTGGGGTCGCCGGTGGGTGCCGGCACCAGCTCGACGATGCGGTCGAGGAGCCGGTCGACGCCCTCGCCCGTCTTGCCGGAGACCCGCAGCACGTCCTCGGGGTCCCCACCCACGAGGCCGGCGATCTCCTCGGCGTACCGCTCCGGCTGCGCCGCCGGCAGGTCGATCTTGTTGAGCACCGGGATGATCGCCAGGTCGTTCTCCATGGCGAGGTACAGGTTGGCGAGCGTCTGGGCCTCGATGCCCTGTGCGGCGTCGACCAGCAGCACCGCTCCCTCGCACGCCGCCAGGGACCGCGAGACCTCGTACGTGAAGTCCACGTGCCCCGGCGTGTCGATCATGTTGAGCGCGTACGGCACGAGCGGGCCGTCGGGGCCGCCGTCGGGCACGGCCCAGGTCATCCGCACCGCCTGGGACTTGATCGTGATGCCGCGCTCGCGCTCGATGTCCATGCGGTCGAGGTACTGCTCGCGCATCGCGCGCTCGTCGACGACGCCGGTCAGCTGCAGCATGCGGTCGGCCAGCGTGGACTTGCCGTGGTCGATGTGGGCGATGATGCAGAAGTTGCGCAGCAGGTGGGCCGGCGTGGCGGCCGGGGTGACCTGCGCGCTCAGCGCTGCGGGCGGGATGGGGCTCAACGGGGTGCGCTCCGGTCGGGGCGGATGGGTCTGACCCATGGTCCCACGCGCGCGGGCGCCGTCCGGGACGTGACCTGTTGCAGGCCCCCGTGGGTCGACGGAGGCTGGACGCACAGTACCGGCCCGCGACCGCGGGCCGCGCCGTGCGCAGGAGGAGGGTCCATGTCGTCCGTCGCCAAGATCACCGAGCTGAGCGTCCGGTCGGAGACCAGCTTCGAGGACGCGATCGAGTCCGGCATCGCGCGCGCCAGCCAGACGCTCCGCAACGTCCAGGGCGCCTGGGTCAAGGACCAGAAGGTCGAGGTCGCCGACGGCCGGATCGTGGCCTACCAGGTGATGCTCGAGATCACGTTCGTCCTCGACGACTGACGCCGGCGTGGCGCCCGCGGGCTACCGTGGGCGCCATGC
>JAEWYD010000140.1 GCA_023462275.1 Actinomycetes bacterium | reverse complement strand
CCGCTTCATCGTCCAGTACCGCGCCGTCGCGCCGAGCGGCTCGGCCGGCGCGGAGGTGCAGGCGCAGCGCAGCGACCGCGTGCAGCGGGCCGTGCGCGGCCTCGGCGTCGCCGCCGAGCGCGTCCGTGACACGTCCGCCGGCGGGCAGGTGTGGACGCTCGGCGAGCGCCTGCCGCTCGACCAGGTGGCCGCCGTCGCCCAGGCCGTCGCGGCGGCCGACCCGGGCGTCGAGTACGCCGAGCCGGACCGGATCATGGTCCCGCTCGCCGACGCCCCGAACGACCCCCGCTGGACCGACCAGTGGCCGCTGCAGAACGCCACCGTCGGCATCCACCTGCTCGGCGCGTGGGACGTCACGCGCGGCGCCGGTGCGAAGGTCGCCGTCATCGACACCGGCTTCCGCCCGCACGCCGACCTCGCGGGCAACCTCGTGGGCGGCTACGACATGATCTCCGACGCCCAGGTCGCCAACGACGGCGGCGCCCGGGACTCCGACGCGAGCGACCCCGGCGACTGGACGACCGCGAACCAGTGCGAGACCGGCTGGAAGGGCTACCCGTCGAGCTGGCACGGCACCCACGTGGCCGGCACGATCGCCGCGGTCACGGGCAACGGTGTCGGCGTCGCGGGTATCGCGCCGGCGGCGAAGGTGGTGCCGGTGCGCGTCCTGGGCCGCTGCGGCGGGTACACGTCCGACATCGCCGACGCGATCGTGTGGGCCTCCGGCGGCAGCGTCTCCGGCGTCCCGGCCAACCCGAACCCGGCGCGCGTGATCAACATGTCGCTCGGCGGCACGGGCACCTGCGACACCACCTCCCAGCGGGCCATCACGACGGCGCGCGCGAACGGCGCGGTCGTCGTGGTCGCGGCGGGCAACGAGAACGCGAACGTCTCCACCTCGAGCCCCGCGAACTGCACCGGCGTGGTGGCGGTGGCGGCGTTCGGGCCGAGCGGGGCGCGGGCGTACTACTCCAACTACGGCTCGCTCGTGGACCTCGCCGCCCCGGGTGGCGACCAGAGCGGCGCGACGGCCAACGGCGTCCTGTCCACGCTCAACAGCGGCACGACGACGCCGGGCTCGGACACCTACGGCTACTACCAGGGCACCTCGATGGCCGCGCCGCACGTGGCCGCCGTCGCCGCGCTGATGGTCTCCGCCAACCCCGGCCTCACGCCGGACCAGGTGGAGAGCCTGCTGAAGTCGACCGCCCGGCCCTTCGTGGCCTCCTGCAGCGGCTGCGGCGCCGGCATGCTCGACGCCGACGCGGCCGTGCACGCCGCCGCCGGCCAGACGCCGTCGACGCCGCCCGCCACGCCGACGGAGTCCGAGCCCAACGACACCCGCGCGACCGCCGACGCCGTCTCCGCCGCCGGGACCGTCACGGGCACCATGGGCTCCTCGAGCGACACCGACTACTTCGCGGTGCGGGTGCCGGCCGGTGCGACGCTCACCGTGTCGCTGACGCCCGGCTCGACGTCGGACTACGACCTGTACCTGTACAACTCCGGCGGCTCGCGCGTCGCCTCGAGCACCGCGGGTCGGGGGTCGGTGGACACGGTGACGTACCGGAACACCGGGTCGGCCACCGCGACCTTCTACCCGCGGGTCACGTTCTACTCGGGCGCCACGGGCAGCTCCGGCGCCTACTCGCTGGCGCTCTCCTGGTGACGCACGGGTGACGCACGGGTGACGCACGGGTGAGCCGCGGCACCGCACGGACCGCCCATCCGGCACGCCGGGTGGGCGGTCCGTGCGCGTGGCGCACGTCACATCGGCCTACCCTGGGCCGGTGCCCGACTCCTGGACGTTCCGACGGCTCGAGGACCAGCTCCTCGGCGGGCCGCGGACGCTCACGCTGGCCCAGCTGGCCGAGCGGGCGGGCGTGGAGGAGGCGGCGGTCGCGCTGTTCTGGCGCGGGCTCGGCATGCCCGTGGGCGACCCCGACGCCGTGGAGTTCACGGAGGAGGACGCCCGCGTCGTCGGCGAGCTGGTGCGCGCCGCGGAGGCCAGCGGGACGAGCCGGTCCGGGATGCTGTCGCTCGAGCGCTCGGTCGGGCACCTGACCGAGCGCATGGCGATGTGGCAGGCCGAGACGCTCGTCGAGGACTACGCCGAGCGCTACGACCTCGACGACGCCAGCGCGCGGCTCGTCCTCATCGACCGGATGCGGGCGGTCGCACCGCTGCTGGAGCAGCAGATGGTGCACGCGTGGCGGCGGCACATGGCAGCCCTCGCCGCCCGCTTCGTCAGCGAGTTCGGGGAGGCGCGCAACGTGCCGACGGACTCCCTGCCCCTGGCGCGCGCGGTCGGCTTCGCGGACATCGTCGCCTTCACCGTCCGGACGGCGACGATGACGTCGCCCGAGCTCGCCGCGTTCATCCGCGACTTCGAGGAGCGCAGCGCGGACGTGGTGACCTCGCGCGGTGGCCGCGTCGTCAAGACGATCGGCGACGCCGTGCTCTTCGTGGCCGACGACGCCGTGACGGGCGCCCGCATCGCGCTCGCGCTCGCGGAGGACTTCGGCGCGGGCTCGCCGACGCCGGTCCGCGTCGGCTTCGTATGGGGCCGGATGCTGTCGCGGTTCGGCGACGTGTTCGGGGCCTCGGTGAACGTCGCGGCCCGGCTGACGGGCGAGGCGGCGCCCGGCACGGTGCTCACCGACCCTGCGACGGCCGAGCTGCTGTCCGGCTTCGCGCTCGAGGGGATGCCGGAGCGGGACGTCGCCGGCGTCGGGCGCCTGGCCCCCGTGCGCGTCGTCGGGGTGCCGTCAGCCGAGGGGTAGGTCGAGGGTCGGGGGCTGCGCCAGCTCGACGGGGTCGATCAGCTCCGGCCCGTTCGTCCCCACCCGGTTCACCTCGGTCGACACGGGCCGCGCCACGAGCCGCGGCGGCGGCCGGTGCGCCAGCTCGAGGACGGCGTCCGGCTCGGTCAGACGAGGGTCGAGCCACGCGTCCCAGGCGTCCGGGTCGAGGATGACGGGCCGCCGGTCGTGGAGCGCGGCGATCGCCGGGTCGTCCGTGACCGCGCCGCCCGTCACGATCGTCATCGTCACGAGCCAGCGCAGCGGGTCGTCGTCGGCGCGCGAGCGGTCCCGCCAGAACTCGTACAGGCCCGCGAAGGCGAGCAGGCCGCCGTCGGCCGGGTGGATCCAGAACGGCTGCTTGGGCCGCTTCCCCTTCGGGGAGTCGCTCGTGGCGCCGTCGGGGGCCTGCCACTCGTAGTAGCCCTCGGCCGGCACCAGGCACCGGCGCGCGGCGGCGGCCTTGCGGAACGCGGGCTTGGTGGTCAGCGTCTCGACGCGTGCGTTGATCATCCGGGAGCCGATCGACGGGTCTTTCGCCCACCCCGGCACCAGTCCCCACCGCACCACCCGCAGCGAACGGGTCACCTCGCCGTCGTGCTCGCGCTCCACAACGACGCGGGCCGGATCCGTCGGCGCGAGGTTCCAGGACGGGGGGAGGAGGTCGGCGTCGTCCGCGACGTCGGGCGGCGCGACGGCGAACGCGTCCGCCAGGTCCTGCGCTTCCCGGAACGATGCGTAGCGTCCGCACATGGGCCCAGCATGCCGCCCGGGTCCGACGCCGGCCGCCCGGGGGAGCGGAACCCCTGCGGCTCGAATCGATCCGATGGGATACTCGCAAGGTGACCGGAGCGCGGCGGGCCTCGGGCGGCGGGCTCGTCGCCGTCGTCGGCTCGCTCACGCTGCTCCCGGCCGTGAGCACGGACCTCTACCTACCGTCGCTCCCTGAGGTCGCGGCCGACCTCGGCTCGTCCGCCGCGGGCGTCCAGCTGACCATCACGGGCACGCTCATCGGCGGCGCGGTCGGCCAGCTGCTCATTGGGCCGGTCACCGACCGGTTCGGGCGACGCCTCCCTGCCCTGTGCGGTATCGCCGTGCACGTCGTGCTCTCGCTGCTGTGCGCCCGGGTCGGCGGCGTCGGGGAGCTCATCACGCTGCGCGTGCTCCAGGGCTTCGCCGCCGCGGGCGGGTCGGTCGTCGCGATGGCGGTGGTGCGCGACACGTACTCCGGCGCGCTGGCGGCCCGGCTGCTGTCGCGCCTGATGCTCGTCATCGGCGCGGCGCCGCTCCTTGCGCCCTCGGTCGGCGGGTTCGTCGCGCAGCACTGGGGCTGGCGCGCCGTGTTCCTCGCGCTCGCCGGGCTCGGCGCGGTCATCGGCCTGGTCGTGCTGGCGTTCCTGCCCGAGACCCTGCCGCCCGAGCGGCGCGCCGCCCGGGGCCTGCGGACGGCGTTCCGCGGCTACGCGGCCATTGCGCACGACCGGGTGTTCCTGGGGTACGCCGTGCTGCCAGGGTTCGTGATGGGCGTGCTGCTGGCGTACGTCTCCGGGTCGTCGTGGGTGTTCCAGCGCGAGCACGGGCTGACGACCGGTCAGTTCGCCGCGGTCTTCGCGATCGTCGGCGTCGCGCAGGTGGTCGTCGCCCAGCTCAACGCCGCGCTCGTGCCCCGGCTGGGGCCCGTGCGCCTGCTGCGCTTCGGCCTGCCGCTCGCGACGGCGCTCGCGGGCGTCCTCGTCGCCGCTGCCGTGACCGGCGTCGGGGGGCTCGTCGGGCTCGTCGTCCTGCTGTGGCTCATCGTGGGCTCGATCGGCATCATCATGTCCAACGCCGCCGCCCTCGCCCTCTCGCGGCACGGGGAGCGCCGCCGCGGTCATCGGCTTCCTCCAGGCCGGCGGGGGCGGCGTCATCGGCTCGCTCGTGGGCGTGCTGGGCGGCGGGGCCGTCGCGATGGCGGGCGTGATCGCCGGCGCGTTCGTCGTGGCGCTCGCCGTGCTGGCGTGGGGAACGCCGGCCTACCGGCGGGTGGACGGCGGCTGAGCGCCGCGTGGACATCCCATGTTCCACATCTTTGTGCACACCCTGTGGAGATATGTCCGGATTCACCGTGATGCCGCGATCCGCCTGCCGGGACGGCTACCGGCGGGCGCGGCCGAGCGGGACGAGCGGGCAGCCCAGGCACGTCGCCGGAGCGGTCTCGCGCGACGTCGGGCACCCCGTGGGCGCGCACGTCGTCGCACCGCGCCGGCCCGCCGCCGCCAGCCCGTCCACGACCACCTGGACCAGCGCCGCCGGCATCCCGAGCCGACGCGCGACGGTGTCGACCGTCGCGCCCTGCGCGAGCGCGCCCTCGACCCGCTCGGCGAGGGTGGTCACGTCAGCCTCGTGACGAGCGCGCCGACCTGGAACACCGTCACCGCGAGCAGCCACGCGACGGCGAGCTGGACGCCGATGCCGCCGAGTGTCCAGCGCGCGCCGAAGCGGCGCCACTGCTCCGACACCGTCGCCAGGCACGGGGTGTAGCCGAGCACGAACACCATGAGGGCCAAACCCGCCGCAGCGGGGGCGCCGCCGGAGGACGCCTCGAGCGTCGCCCGCAGCCCGTCCTCGAGGGCCGCGTCGTCCCCGTCGGCGGCGTAGGACTGCGCGAGCGAGCCGACCACGACCTCCTTGGCCACGAACCCGGAGGCGAGCGCGGCCGAGAGGTGCCAGTCGTCGAAGCCGGCGGGCGCGAACACGGGCGCGACGGCGTCGGCCACCGCGCCGTAGAGGCTGCCCGCCACGCCCTCGGCGCCGTTGTCCACCGGCACGGCCATGAGCGCCCACATCACCGAGAGGGTCAGCACGATGATCGAGCCGGCCTTCAGGGCGAACGAGCGCACGCGCGCCCATACCGACGCGAGGATCGGCCGCAGGCGCGGGCGCTGGTAGGCCGGCAGCACGAGCAGCAGCGGCTCGGCGGCGAGCCCGCGCACCAGGGTGCGCCGGCCGATCAGCCCGCCCAGGACGACGAGCACCAGGCTCAGCACGTACATGCCGAAGATCGCGGTGCCCGCGTGCTCGGGGAAGAACACCCCGGCGAGGAGCACGTACACCGGGAGGCGGGCCGCGCAGGTGGTCCAGGGCACGAGCAGGCCCGTGAGGAGACGCTGGCGCGCGTTGGGCAGGGTCTGCGTGGCGGCGACGCCCGGCACGTTGCAGCCGAAGCCGATGACCAGGGGGAGCATCGCCCGGCCGTCCAGGCCGAGCGCGCGCATCCAGCGGTCCGCGAGGAAGCCCGCGCGGGCCAGGTACCCGGAGTCCTCCAGGAGCGCGAGGGCGAGGTAGATCACGGCCAGCAGCGGCAGGAAGGTCAGGACCGTCCCGACGCCGACGAGCACGCCGTCGACGAGCAGCCCCTCGACCCAGCCGCCCGGCAGCGCCGCCCGCGCGGCGTCCGCGACGGCGGTGACGGCGCCGCTCACCGCCGCGGTGATGGGCGCGGCGACGGTCGTCGTCAGCTGGAAGAGCAGCCAGATCGCCAGGAGGAACACCGGGCCGCCGAACCACGGGTTGAGCAGCACCGTGTCCACCGCGTCGGTGCGGGTGCGGCGGACGGGCGCCTCCGCGCCGAGCGCGAGGACGACGCCGTTCACCCAGCCGAAGAGGCGCTCGACGTCGTCCAGGTCGGTGGCGCCCGGCTCGGGCGCCGGGACGTCGCGCAGCGGGCGGGCGTGGGGGAGCGCCGCGGCGAGCGCACCGTCGACGTCGCCGGCGCGCGGGTCGAGCGGCACCACGGGGACCCCGACGAGCTCGGCCAGGCGGTCGGTGTCGACGGCCGCGCCGCGGCTGCGCGCCACGTCGAGCAGCGTGACCACGGCGACGACGGGCCGGTCGGCGCCGGCCTGCGCGAGGAGGTAGAGCGAGCGGGAGAGGGCGGTCGCGTCGAGGACGACGACCGCCGTCGCGCCGGGCTCGGCGGCGAGGGCGTCGGCCACGACCTGCTCGTCGGGGCTGCGCGGGACGAGGGAGTAGGTGCCGGGCAGGTCGACGAGCGGCCCGCGCCACGTGCCGACCCGGAGCTCCACGGTGGTGCCGGGCGCGTTCATCACCGTCTGCCGGGCGCCGGTGAGCCGGTTGAACAGCGTGGACTTGCCGACGTTCGGGTTGCCCACCAGCAGCACGCCGCCGGCCGCGCCGATGCCGCCGGGGGCTGGCGCGGGCAGCGAGCCGGTGTCGTGGCAGGCGGTCACAGCGGCTCGACCTCCACACGGCTGGCGGTGGCGGCGTCGAGCGCGACGCGGGCGCCGCCGACGGCGACGACCCGCCCGCCCGCCGGCCCGCGGTGCGTCACGCGGACGACGGCCCCCAGGTGCAACCCGATCTCGTACATGCGCGCGCGCGAGGAGCCGGGGGTGGCCACGTCGCGGACCACCACGTCGCGATCGAGGGCGCAGTCGTCGAGGTGCACGCCTCGACGGTAGAACGTAGGTAAGGCATACCTCAGGGACGAAGGTCCGACGGGGCGGGTGAGCTCGTCGCCGTCGCGCCGCTCCCCGTCAGCGCGGCGAGCCGCAGCGCGTCGTACGGGGCGTGCACCTTGACGTCGTTGTCGAAGTACACGTAGACGTCCGCGACCGCCGCCCACCGGCGGACGCGCTCCGCCCAGGCGGCGAGGGCCGCGTCGTCGTACCCGCTGACGTAGAGCTCCTCCGCGCCGTGCAGGCGTACGTAGACGACGTCGCTCGTCACCTCCTCGATGAGCGGCCACTTCCCGGCCGTGTCCGCCACGACCAGACCGATCCCGTGGTCGCGCAGCAGCGCCGGGAACGCCGGCGTCTCGAACGAGGGATGGCGCACCTCGAGCACGTGGCGCAGCGGCCGGTCGGCGTCGGTCTCCGTCAGCGCCCAGCCGTCCACGCGCTCGTCGTGTCGGGCTGCCAGTGCGGCCGCCGCCGTCGTCGTGCGCGGCAGGAGGTCGAAGAACCGGGCGAGGCGGTCGGCGTCGAACCCGAGCTGCGGCGGCAGCTGCCACAGGACCGGGCCCAGGCGGGCGCCGAGGGCGAGCGGGCCGGACGCGAGGAAGTTCGCCAGCGGCGTGGTGACGTCCGCGAGCTTGCGCATGTGCGTGATGAACCGGCCGCCCTTGACGGCGAACACGAAGTCCGCGGGCGTGGCGGCGGCCCAGGCGCGGTACCGGTCGGGGCGCTGCAGCGAGTAGAACGACCCGTTGATCTCGACCGTGCGCATGCGGGCGGCGACGTACTCCAGCTCCAGCCGCTGCGGCAGGCCGGGCGGGTAGAAGACGCCGCGCCACGGGGCGTACCGCCACCCCGAGATCCCGACGCGCACCTCGCCCATGCCGACGACGCTAGGCATCGCCGGGCGCGGGCGCCCGTCAGACGGTGGTGCTCGTCAGACGAGCGAGCTGCGGCGTTCCAGGAGCAGCACGTCGCGCCAGACGCCGTCCATCTCGCCGAGGCGCTCGCGGCGCCCCACCTCGCGGAAGCCGTGGCGTCGGTGCAGCGCGAGGGACGCGATGTTCTCCGGGAAGATCCCCGTCTGCAGCGTCCAGACGCCCGCCGCCTCGCTGCTCGCCACGAGCGCACCCAGGAGCGCCGACCCGACCCCGCGTCCCCGCGCGGAGCCGGCGACGTAGACGCTCAGCTCGAGCACCCCCCGGTAGACGCACCGCGAGCTCACGGGGCTGCACGCGACCCAGCCGACCACCTCGCCGTCGAGCTCGCCGTCGAGCTCCGCGACGAAGCGGTGGTCGGCCGTGTGCCCGGCGTCGAAGTCCGGCCACGGCGGCGGCTCGGCCGCGAACGTCGCGTTGCGGGTCGCGATGCCCTCGGCGTAGATCCGCTCGACGGCGGGCCAGTCGGCCGCCGTCATCGGCCGGACGAGGACGTCACCCATGCGCTGCTCCGATCCGCGTCAGTACGTGAGCCCGAAGCCCACCGGGAAGTCGCCCCAGGACACCGGAAGGTGCCCGCCGGGCGCAACCGAGCCGGTCAGCACGTCGGCGACGCCCGCGCCCTCGCTGCCGGGCAGCCACGCCGCGACGGCGGCATCCACCCAGGTCAGCGGCTCGGCGATGTCCACGGGCCGCCCGCTCACGACGACGAGCACCGTCGGCACGCCCGACTCGCGCAGGCGCGCCAGCACCGCCTCGTCCGCGGGCGTGAGGTGGACGCCGTCGGGCCGGTCGCCCTCGAACTCGGCGTACGGCGTCTCGCCGACGACGGCGATCGCCACGTCGTGCCCGGCCGCGCCGGAGCCGTCCGCGGAGAAGGTGACGGCGTCGTCCCCGAGAGCGGCGCGCAGGCCCTCGAGGATCGTCGTGCCCGGGATGGTGTCGCCGCTCGCGCCCTGCCAGGTGAGGGTCCAGCCGCCGGCCTGGTTCCCGATGTCGTCCGCGTTGCTGCCGGTCACGAGCACCCGGGCGTCGGCCGCGAGCGGCAGGACGCCGTCGTTGGCCAGCACGACCTGGGACGCTGCGACGGCCCGACGGGCCAGGGCCCGGTGCTCGGCGCTGCCCACCTGGTCCGCCAGCGAGCGGTCCACCGGGCCGGCCTCGAACAAACCCATCCGCACCTTGACCGTCAGGATGCGGCGGACGGCGTCGTCGATCCGCTCCTGCGGGATCTCGCCGGCTTCCACGGCAGCGGTGAGCTCGTCGACGAAGCGCTGCACGTCGTGCGGCACCATCGCCATGTCCACGCCTGCGTCGATCGCCTCGACGATCTCCGCGCGCGTGAAGTCGGTCTCCCCGTCGAGCTGGTCGATGCCCGCCCAGTCGGTGACCACGAACCCGTCGAACCCGAGCTCGTCCTTGAGCGCGCCGGTCACCAGGTCGCGGTCGCCGTGCACCTTCTGGCCGTTCCAGCTGCTGAAGCTCAGCATCACCGAGCCGACGCCGTCGGCCACCGCCGCCTCGTACGGGGGCAGGTGCACCGCGCGCAGCTCCGCCTCGGTGATCCGCGCGTCGCCCTGGTCGACGCCACCCGCCGTCCCGCCGTCGGCCACGAAGTGCTTCGCGGTCGCGAGCACCCCCGCGTCCTGGAAGCCGTTGACCATGGTCGTCATCGCGGCGACGGCGGCCGGCTCGGAGCCGAAGCTCTCGTACGAGCGGCCCCACCGCGTGTCCTGCACGACGGCGACGCACGGCGCGAACGTCCAGTTCACGCCCGTGGCCACGAGCTCCTCGGCGGTCGCCCGGGCGGTCTCGCGGGCCAGCTCCGGGTCGCCGGCGGCGCCCAGCCCGATGTTCTGCGGGAAGATCGTCGCCCCGTAGAGCAGCTGGTGGCCGTGCGTGGCGTCGACGCCGTAGAGCAGCGGGATGCCGAGCGGCGTGGCGGCCGCCGCACGCTGGTAGCCGTCGACCATGTCCGCCCAGCCCGCCGGCGTGTTGTCGTCCGGAGCCGAACCCCCGCCGCTGAGCACGCTGCCGAGGCGCAGGGCGGTGACCTGCGCCGGCGAGAGGCCGTCGCGCGGCGCCTGGGTCATCTGGCCCACCTTGTCGGCCAGGTCCATCCGCGCGAGCAGGTCGTCGACGCGCTCGGCGACGGGCATGGCGGGGTCGCGGAACGGCGCGTCGGCGAGCGCGTCCGGGCTGGGCGATGGCGACGCGCCCTCGCCGCCGCCCGAGGTGCAGGCGGTCGGGCAGAGCAGGGCGAGCGTGGCGAGGCCGGCGACGACGGCGGCCCGGGTGCGGCGGGACATGGCGGCATCGTGCCGTGCCGACGGGGCGTGGTGGGAGCGTTCCCGCGGCGACCGCCATGATCGGTACAGACTCGTGACCCTGGGCGGCGGCCGGCCTCCGCGCCCGGGCCTGACGGCGGCCCGGCCGACCCACGCGCGCGGCGCCGGGCGTCAGTACGGTTGGGCACATGACCCCGATCGACGCGACGACGACCAGCGCCTGGGCCGAGCTCTCCGCCCACCAGGCCACCCTCGCACCCGACCTGCGCGCGTGGTTCGCGCAGGACCCGGGCCGTGCCGCCCGCCTCACCCGCACCGTGGGCGACCTGCACGTGGACCTGTCCAAGAACCTCGTCACCGACGAGACCCTCGCCCTGCTCGTGCGCCTCGCGGAGCAGGTGGACCTGGGCGGCCGGATCGCCGCCATGTTCTCCGGCGAGCGCATCAACGTCACCGAGAACCGCTCCGTGCTGCACACCGCGCTGCGCCGCCCGGCCGGCGCCGAGCCGCGGCTCGTCGTCGGCGGGCAGGACGTCGACACCGACGTCCAGGCGGAGCTCGCCAAGGTGTACGCCTTCGCCGAGCGGGTGCGCAGCGGCGCGTGGGTCGGCGTCACGGGCCAGCGCGTGCGAACGGTGGTGAACATCGGCATCGGCGGCTCCGACCTCGGTCCGGTGATGGCGTACGAGGCGCTCAAGCCGTACGTGCTCGACGGCCTCGAGGTCCGGTTCGTCTCCAACATCGACCCGACCGACGTCGCCGAGAAGACCAAGGACCTCGACCCCGCGACCACCCTCGTGATCGTCGCGTCGAAGACCTTCGGCACGCTCGAGACCCTGGTCAACGCGCGGCTCGCCCGCGAGTGGCTCTGGGCCGGGCTGCTCGCCGCGGGCGCCATCGAGGACACCGATGCCGCGCGCCAGGACGCCGTCGCGAAGCACTTCGTGGCCGTCTCGACCGCACTGGACAAGGTGGCGGCGTTCGGCATCGACCCCGCCAACGCGTTCGGGTTCTGGGACTGGGTCGGCGGCCGCTACTCCGTCGACTCGGCCATCGGCACGTCGCTCGCCATCGCCATCGGGCCCGACGGGTTCCGCGACTTCCTCGCGGGCTTCCACGCCGTCGACGAGCAGTTCCGCACGGCGCCGTTCGAGCAGAACGTGCCGGCGCTCATGGGCCTGCTCAACGTCTGGTACGTGAACTTCCTCGGCGCGCACACCCACGCCGTCCTGCCGTACGCGCAGTACCTGCACCGGTTCCCGGCGTACCTGCAGCAGCTCACCATGGAGAGCAACGGCAAGAGCGTCCGCGCCGACGGCTCCCCGGTGACCACCGAGACGGGCGAGGTCTTCTGGGGCGAGCCCGGCACGAACGGCCAGCACGCGTTCTACCAGCTCATCCACCAGGGCACCCGGCTCATCCCCGCGGACTTCATCGCCGTCGCGACGCCCGCCCACCCCCTGAAGGACGGCGACGCGGACGTCCACGAGCTGTTCCTCGCCAACTTCTTCGCCCAGACCAAGGCGCTGGCCTTCGGCAAGACGGCGGACGAGGTCCGCGCGGAGGGCACCGCCGAGGCGCTCGTCCCGGCCCGCGTCTTCAGCGGCAACCGCCCGACGACGTCGATCATGGCGCCGGCCCTCACGCCGTCCGTGCTGGGTCAGCTCATCGCGCTCTACGAGCACATCACGTTCGTCCAGGGCGTCGTCTGGGGCATCGACTCCTTCGACCAGTGGGGCGTGGAGCTGGGCAAGAAGCTCGCCATGGAGGTGACGCCCGCCGTCGCCGGCGACGCGGACGCCCTCGCCGCGCAGGACTCCTCGACCGCCGCGCTCATCGAGTACTACCGGGCGCACCGGGCCTGAGCCGTCGCCCCGGCGGGTGGCCTCAGCCCGGCGGGCGTGCGGTCACCCAGGCCCCGTCGAACGAACGGCCGCTGTGCGAGCTCGATGAGCTCGCAC